>DAIOVK010000133.1:0-7276 GCA_036759045.1 Kapaibacterium sp. (SeqCode)
TATTATATAAAGGTATTTTATGGCAACTACAGCTCAGCAATTAGCAGCAAGTAAAGCTTACGGTAATTCTAAAGATAATAAAGTTCCATCTTATTTAGAGCAGGAAGTTTATTCATGGAGTAAAGAAAAAATTATACTAAAAATGTATGACCTTTTTATTGTAAGCTGCAAAAAAAACGATGTTTCAAAAATGAGTAAAGTTCTTATCGAATTGATGGGAGCTCTCAATTTTGAGTATGAAGAAACAGCTACCCGACTATATCGGCTTTATGAATATACTCAACGGCTAATTTTTCAAAAACGCTTTAGTGAAGCTTTAGTTATAATTAAAGAACTTAGGGATGCTTGGGCTATAGCTTTTAATTTGAATTAATTAAAGGAGTACTATTATGTCAGACATATTAAGTGCATTACTTGGATCATCATCATCAACAAGTGCCAGTTCGTCTTCCAGTTCAACTACTTATCTGGACCAGCTCGTTAATTCTTATAAAGCTACTCAGAAATCCAAATTAAATGCTTTAGCTACAAAAAAATCTACTTTAGAAAATAAAAAGTCATTTTATTCTACTTTGCAATCGAAAATGAGTACTTTGCAGGGCAATATTGATAAAATGCATGCCGATAAATCTGATTTAAAATTTAAAACAAGAACTGTTACCTCCTCTGATACCAACGTATTAACAGTATCAGCAGACAGTAATGCAATTGTCGGTGTTAATTCAATTAAAGTAAGTCAGTTAGCTTCAAATGACATACTTATTGGCTCAAGAATGACTTCTGCAGATGCTTTTGGTAAAGAAGCCGGAGATTATACTTTTAAAATAAAAGACCAGGAAATCACTGTTGCTCTTGATGGTACTGAAACCAATGAACAGGCAGTTACTAAAATTGCAAATGCTATCAATTCTTTCGAAGACACTACTCTTACTTCTTCTGTCGTTCGCGACACAAGCTCTACAGTTAGATTAACCTTTTCTTCAACAAAATCAGGTTCTGAAAATGCCATTACTTTCGATGACAATGGAAGCGGACTTTTAAATGCTGTCGGTTTAGATAATATTGTTGGAAGAACTGCAACTGATACTGATTCTATAAAAGCTCATTTTAAAAATTCAAATTCTGATGAACTTAATTCCAAATTAGTTATAAATGGCATTGATATAACAAACAGTTCCAATGAGATTAAAAATGTTTTACCCGGTCTTACAATAAATCTTTTAAAACCACAGGAAGAAGACGACCTCGCTATAACAACTAATACAAAAATAGGAACAAGTGCTGTAGTGGATTTTATTAAACCATTACTGGATTCTTACAATGATATTTTAAGTTATGTAAAATCCAATACTACTATAATGAGGTCTGAAACAACAATTAACTCATTATATTCTCAATTAAGAAATGTTTTTTCTTTAGAATTAGTAAAAACTGAGGAAGGCGATACATCAACACCACGCTATTTAAGTGAAATTGGCATCGAAACTAATGCTAATGGAACTTTATCAATAACAAACCAAGAAAAATTAGAGAAGATTTTAACAACCGAAGACGGTTGGAAAAAAGTTTCTGATTTATTTACTCCGAAAAAAGATACTTCTGGTTCTTCAGAATCTTATGGATTAGCTTCACATTTGCAGGAAATGATTTCCCGCTTTACTGGTGATGATGGAACTACTTCTTTTACTGGACTACTTAGTTCACGTATTAGTTCTTTAAACAAAGAAATTAATTCAGTTGCTGAAAAAACTACAGATGTTGAAGATAAAATTGATGCTCAAGCCGAAAATCTAAGAAAACAATATAAAGATTTACTGGAAATTTATTATACAGCACAATCGCAATACAGTTCTTATTCAAATATGATGTCATACTAATATTTTATTATTTTAATTATTATTCTGAAACCCTGATATGAATATAGAACCAATAAAAATAATACAGCCAATACATATCAATCCTGTATCTGAAATTCAGACTGATATTAATGAACAAAGCGAAGGATTAGGTGGTAATAAACTTTATGGATCCCAGAAAAAGAATGAAGAATATTTAGTTGGTAAAAAAGAAGAAGAAAAAAAAGATAAGGAAAAGTTGATAAGTAATGATTTTAACGAAATTTCTGAAAAATTAAAAACTCTAATTGGTGAAGATAATATTATTATTAATTTTTCTTTAGATGATGAAACTAATAAAATGATTATGCAAATTATTGATAGCAAAACAAATGAGATTATTCATCAGTTCCCACCGGAAATTTCTTTGAAAATTGCCCGTATTGTCGCTAATACTTTAGAAAACTGGAATATTGCAAATGCAACAGTCTAATGAACCAGACAACATTTTATTAAAAATTGAAGATATTAATAATAAAATATCTACTATTTTAGTTTCTGCCGCTAATTTGGATAAAAAAGATTTGACTCTTATTGATAGTTTTTATAACGAAAGGCAAGCCCTTTTTAATCAATTAGATAGCTGGTTAAAATCAGACAATGGGATTGAATATTTAAAAAAGAATTCAACTTTTTTTAAAAATAAACTAAAGTTTATACTGGAAATTGACGAATATAATATTAAGAGAATGAGAAATAATTTAGATGATATTAAAGATAAAATACGTAATTTAGTAAAAAATAAGTCAGTATTAAAATATAATTTGACAATATTATGAATATAGAATCTGTAAATAAAGACCTTTACATTCCGAGTCAGAAAGCTACTACTCAGAAAAACACTAATGAACAGGTTTCAAATAGTGATTCTATGCGTACAAACACGAGAACTGACAGGTTGGAATTATCTTATCTTGCTATTAAATTTAAACCTATTCGCGAAAAGTTGAAGTCAGGAGAATATAGCAAGCCAGAGGTTATTCGGGAAGTTGCTTCAAAAATTTCTCAGGAAATTGCGGCTCCTACAAAGATAAATAAATAAATTTTTTATCTTCCAGGAATGAGTATATTAATTTAATCTTGAATAATTTTCAGTTTATACAACCAATTTTTGTGTAAACTTTTTTCTACCTTTGTATTTATTTTTTAAAATTACCTAACATAATTATTCTGCTTTTATCTTTCCAGTCTATTACTTATAACAATATTCAATACTAAGTTCAGAACTCCTGATGCCTCGTAGTTTTGAATTTCGTAAATTTTATGATAAGAAATAAATTATAAAAGAGTATTACCAATAAGTCATTAGTTATAAGTCATTAGTTATAAGTCATTAGTAGTTACAAACTAATAACCAATGAATTTGTGTAAACTAAGGTTTCAAGAATAAATGTCAAGCAAGAATGTTTGGACCTACTTGAATTATAATAACTTAGTAGAATAGACATTCTTGTCTGTTTAAAAATTTACTAGTTTTTGCACAAACTCCAATGACGAATGACTAATAAAAGAATATTTGCTAACTGCGAAATTATTCTTAACGAAGAAATTTCCTAACTTCTTTATTTCTATTATCGGGTTGGGTTTTAGGTCTGAATTTGATGTTATTGTTTCTATTCATCCGATGACTTAAAGTCATCGGATGAATCAATCAGGTCAAAATTAATAATTAAAAGAAAATATAGCAGGCAAGCAAAACTCTTAAATTGTTTGCTTCCTTACCACCGTCTTTTACTTTACCTTTATTATTATTATCAATAGTACCAAATTTAGCAGATGTCCATTCAAATTCACTTGCTAAACGTACTTTACCAATATTCCATTGAATACGTGGGGATATCCTGTATAGATAATCTAAAGTAATATTCTCATTATTAATATTATAGAAGTAGCGGGCATAATATTTTGTTCCATCTAGAATATTATCATCAAATCCCATATTTTTAGAAAATCCTGCAAATACACCAAATTCAACTTCATTACCAGCCGAAATATCTGTCCATAAAGTCATAACATTCATATTGGTATAGTCTTCCTGTCCGGTTAAAGTATCAATTGATTTAATGGCATATCCGCCGTGCATCATCATATTGCTTAAATTCTGCCCATAAGTTCCTTGAAGTTTAATAGTAACCGGGTCTAGAATAGTTTTAATATATCCGAATCCGGCAAAGCTGTTGACTGTTTTATCAGTTTGCAATTTTTTTGTGGTAACGGTTCGGGGAGTAATCATTTTATATTCGCCGCCAGCACCAATCATAAAGTTTGTAGTGTTAAAATTCAAACCGAAGAACAGGTCTGGGACAACACTATTTCTCAGGAAAGAAGATGAATATGAATTAGCACCACTTGCATCTGGACCAGAATTAGTGAAATCTCTTTGAGCAATAGCAGCAGCACTTATACTGAATTCGCCAAACTTTTGGGTTAAGCGAATCTGTGGATTGCGGCTAAATGGTTGAAATGGAACGCCGGTATTGAAAGAAACGGTGCCGGGAAAACACTCAGCAACAAACATAGGATGCCAAGTCTGTCCTACTAAAAGAGTAGTGTAATCCCAGTCTAACTTTGTAAATGCGTGACGAAGACGAAAACCATTGCCATCTGATTCTGATGCACCAAAGAACTCTGCTTCAATATAACCGGTCGCCTTGGCACCAAGGACATCGGGGGCTGTTATGTTGCCAACTATACGCGTCTGAATTGAAAGGATATTTAAACTTGATTTGGCATTCAAATCCTTTCCTTCAGAGTTTAGATTTTGAGGTAATGGAATTAAAAGGAAATGACCTTCTCGAAGGTTCTCTGTTTGTCGGGTGTCAAACATTACATCTGTTTTAACAAATCCAGAAAACTTAATTCCCCATTCCTGTGGTTTCAATGTTTGTGTACTTAGTACTAAAACCAGAATTAATGCTATAAGAGAAAATTTTGTATTAAAAATTTTTATCATAATGAAACCTTTCTATTAATTTAGGAAATACCTTTATTTCAAGATAAGTAAAATTATTAAAAAATAAAAATATTTTTTTTATTTTATCATTAAATATTGATTGTTTCGTAAAATAATAAGGTTTTTTTACTAACTTCAGAACTCATTATCACACAGCTAAAATAAAAGAGTTAGGAGATTTGCCTCGTAAAGAATATTTTAGAAAATTATCCATAAAAAGTGTCATTACAAACCCCTAAAATGAAGTAAGACCTTTATTTAAATGGAGATGACATAATTCTTCCTAAATTTTATGAAAAAGAAAATGTATAATAAGGTAATAAGGTTTATTGTTTTTAATGATTATTTGCTACTAAGGTTTTATAACAAAATAAGGTTATTTTTTTGTTGAAAATATTCTTGAATAGAGAAACAAAACCTTATTTTCATAATAAACCTTAGTAGAAAACAAAAAGCACATTCAACAACCTTATTACCTTATTTTATATAGACTTAAAAGATTAAATGTTGAAGTGTTCTGTAGTAATGTCATTCCGTAAAGAAGTGAGGAACCTCGCAAGTTCTTATAAATATTTAAATTATACATTAAACAAAGAAGATATCCTACATCTTCGAGATGTAGGATATCTGGTATAATAACTTTCGTATAGTTACACGGAGCTTTGTGAAACATAAAGTTTGAGATTCTTTGATGTTCTCAGAATGATAATTTGAAAAACAAATCAGCTTAAAACAATGGACTTAGCAATTTTTTGAGCAAGTTCCTTTCCTTTAAGCTGTTCAATAATAGTAAGAGCGAATTCATAAGCTGTGCCTGCTCCGCGACTTGTGATTATATTTTTATAGATAACAACTTTTTCTTCTGAGTAGTTATATTTTGATAACTGATTTTTAACAGAAGGATGAGAGGTTATTTTAGCATTTGCAGAGAGCAACTCATTATTGGCTAAAATCAGCGGAGCAGCACAAATAGCACCTATAATTTTTTTAAACTGATTATGCTTTTTAAGTATATCAATCAATACTTTTTGATTCGAAAGGATTTCAACCCCAGCCAAACCACCTGGGAGAACGATAGCGTTGAATTCCTGTTCTATACTCAATTTGTCGAACTTGATATCAGGATAAATCTTAACACCACGCGAACATTCAACAATATAAGAATCTCCGGCTACTAAAACATTGATTTCTGCTCTGCGGAACAAATCAATTGGGATTACTGCTTCGATTTCTTCGGTGCCTTGAGCTATTGGTAAAAGAATTTTTATATCCATAACTTGCCTATATAATAATTTGGTATTATATTTGATTAACTAAAATAAAGAATTTTTTTGAAAAAAGCAAAAAAATGGCAAAAGAAAAAAATATAGTTGACTCTGAAGAATGGATTGAAATCGGTGATACTTCAGTCAAAGAAGGAAAATATGATGAAGCAATTCACTGCTATACTAAGGCAATTGGAATAAATCCACGCGCAGCATTCGCTTACTTTAAGCGTGGCTCTGTTCTTATGACATTAGAAAATTTAAGAGAAGCAATGAACGATTTCAATAATGCTATTACTTTGAATCCAAATTTTTCTTTTGCTTATTTTAAAAGAGGTTGTATTTATGTTGAATTCAGAAATTTTAAGAAAGCTATAAGCGATTTAGACGCTGCTATTGAACTTAACAACCAAGTTCCTTTTGCTTACTATAAAAGAGGTTATTCTTACTATGTCCTAAGAGATTTAGAAAAGGCAATATCTGATTTTACAAAATCTATTGAATTAAATTCAACATATACTCTTGCATTTTTACATCGGGGAAATTGCTTTTTTGAACAAAAAAATTATGAAAGAGCTATTGAAGACTATCAAAAAGCGATTTCACTCGACCCACACGAAGAAAAAGCATATCTTTCAAGAGGTTTAGCTTTTGCTAATTTAAAAAAATATAAAGAAGCAATTATTGACTACTCTAACGTTCTAAAAATAAATCCAGAATCTTTAATGGCTTACAACTATCGTGGGCTTATTTATAACGGAACTAAACAATTTGATAAAGCTGTTATTGATTTTCTAAGGGTTATTGAACTCAATCCAAATTTACCCGATGCTTATAACAATCTCGGTATTGCTTATTTTGCTAACAAGGAATACGAAAAAGCTATTGATATTTATAATAAAGCTTTGGATTTATCAGCTAATTCCGCTATCATTTATTTTAATCGTGCTAATGCTCACTTTAACCTAAAAAGATTTATTGATGCAATAATTGATTATGACAAAGCTATTGAATTGCAACCGAATCTGCATAGCCCTTATTTTGGAAGAGCTAATGCTAACGTAGCTCTTCAGCAATATAAAGAAGCGTTGAAAGACCTTGCTAAAGTTATTACTATTAATAATAAGTTTTATCCGGCTTATATACTTAGAGGTAATATTTGG
>DAIOVK010000134.1:0-7271 GCA_036759045.1 Kapaibacterium sp. (SeqCode)
GAATGACTGGAAGATGTTTTCAAATCCGTTAGGATTGTGAACTTAATAGCAAAATAATTGAACTATGATTTTTGTGATTTATATGATGAAGATGATTATTTTGTCTGAACCTTGATTGAAAGATTTCCTGATTATAATTTTATTTAAAATCAAGATATCCTTAAATCCTATTAATCAAGGTTCTGACTTTTAGAAATGTTCAGAAAGAAAATCATCTCTTAATCAGAAAAATCAGTTAAATCATAGTTCAGACAATTTTCGCAACTACATTGCTTTCTTCTTTAATGTCCGACACTTTCTTAAGTGTCTGACATTTGAAAACAAAAATATTTTCAGTCTTGGGAACAGATTGCTGTTCGTATGACTTTCCTTTCTTCTCTTTGTATGACTGGAAAATTTCTTTAAATAAGCTAATAAGGTTTTTTTCAGTTGGATTATCATTTTCTACTAAGGTTAATTATTGAAATAAGGTTTTTTGCTTTTTAATTTATTAGAAAGAAACCTTATTTTTTTATTAATAACCTTAGTAGTAAAAAGAACCCGTTTTCACTAAACCTTATTAGCTTATTTTTCCTCTTCCAGTCATACTATTATTGGGAAATGATAGAATGACTGGAAGATGTTTTCAAATCCGTTAGGATTGTGAACTTAATAGCAAAATTATCAAAAAGAACGATTGAACTCCGTAGGAGTGATATCATCTCTACGAGATTTTTCTGGTGCGTGGTTTTCATTTCTATTACGATAACGCAACTACGTTGATTTTTTTCTTTAATGTCCGACACTTTCTTAAGTGTCTGACATTTGAAAACAAAAATATTATCAGCAATACTTAAAAGTGTATTTTAATATGGCACATAATATTCAACAAGTTTAACATCTACATCTGAAATGCTGCCGTGATGCTGATAAATATAGCGCGTGATTCCTATATCCGGTGTAAATTCAATTATTTGATGTTCTGGATTTGTCCTATACATAATGGAAAATTGCTTTCTTTTAACATCGGCTTCAACCCCCTCAATTTCTTTATAGAAAACATCTTTTTCTTCAGTTACAAACCAGCAATACGAAGAATCAGGTCGGGTTAATTGCACATCTTCGCCATAGTTTTTTCCCTTCCATAGAGGCAAATCAAGGAATAAATTTGATACTTTAACTAAATCTATCAAATTGTCATCTTTATCAATAAGCCGCTTCCACTTATTTAAACTAGCGTAATAATATTTCGAGCCAACTTTTATTATCACATAAAAAATACGTTCTCTCCTTTTGTCATACCAATTCAAATCGTCTGGATGCCCTTTCATAAGAGCACCGGTAACATTTCCACGATTGACAACCTCCATAACTTCCATTTTCCAGGTAAGAGTATCTTTATTAATTATACCTGTAGTATCGCCGAGTTTCATCCAAAGCACCTGCCCTTTGTATATCCAGTAAGCACCCTCCACTAAAGGAAAAGCATCAATATTTATTTCTGCGATTGTGGTTTCAGCTTGCTCAGTTTTTGATGTAAGAAAAAGCAATACAATAATTGCAGCAATGACAAAAAGTGCGGTAAAGATTAATTTTTTGTTTTTCATAAAAATTTCCTTGAAAATATGATAAAATAACACTGACTCACCTTACTCAATTCCAATTTAAAATTAAAAAAATTAAACTGGTGCGCTATTTTTTTAATAACACAAGTACCATTTCCCACCTTGAGCTATTCATTACACATATCGTTAAAACGTGCTGCTATTCAACTTATCCCGTTAGGGATTTGATATTTGTAACAATGATTGTTTTTGGGGCTTTTTATTCCGTAGGAATTAAATATTTCAATGCTTTTTAATATATAATCCCTACGGGATAAGCACAGTCAAGGTTTATTCTTATTACAAATATATAATTCCTACGGAATACATTTCAAAGGCACAAAATTACTACAACTCTCCTTTATAAGAGCTAAAACCAGCGTGTAATCAATATTCCCCTCTCAAGAGGGAATTGAAGAGTTCTTTACAAGTTGAACTTGGGAATAAAAAAACTCATTATTTTGATTTTTTTATTTATTTTATTATTTTTTAAATAATAAATCAAAATAAACATCACTATAATATATGCGCAAAATCCGAGTTTGGAAATCATTTTGAAAATATTTGAAAATATTTTTTATTTATTTTGCTTTTTTTTAAATAAAAATGCTTGCGGAATAAGTGCAGTCAAGCATTTTTATAAAAAAAATATTTTTAAAAAAAGTGAAAAATTTTTGAATAAAATTGAATTATTTTACCCACAAAGGGATAAGAATCTGATTTAGGAAGATTTTTTCTACAAAAATTGAATTTTTGGTGGGATAATATTGAAAACAAAAAACATTTGCTAAAAATTCAATCGTTTTGATTGTTTTTTTTGTAGAGACAGGTCTGAGACCTGTCTCTACGTGTGTTATGTTGATTTTTGTAGAGACGCAGCATGCTGCGTCTCTACAGGTATATTCTTAACGGCAGAAGTGCCACACTTTGAAAGTGTGGCACTTTTTAAATTCTTTTTCATTATGGTTAATAAAATTTAATCCCTTGCTGGATAATATTGAAAACAAAAAACATTTGCTACAAATTCAATCGTTTTGATTGTTTTTTTTTTGTAGAGACAGGTCTGAGACCTGTCTCTACGTGTGTTATGTTGATTTTTGTAGAGACGCAGCATGCTGCGTCTCTACAGGTGTTTTTTTCTTTTACAAATATGAAATGAAGAAAAGGTTTGAATAGCCACGAGCTTTAGCTCGTGGCTATTTATAAAAAGTTCTTCCATCTTTAAGAAAATATGGAATATCTGCTATCAAGAGAAAAATTTGAATAGCTAATCAAGCTCGTGGCTATATATAAAAAGTTCTTCCATCTTTAAGAAAATATGGAAGAACTATCAACTAATCTTTTTTTGTCTTGAGTTGTAATTTTTCTTTTTTCATCACATAATCAACTAAATCAAACAAATCAGGCATAAACTGAATTTGGATTTTCTGGCATAATAGAAATGCGATAACCATAATCTGATAGAATGTCTGTTCCTAATTCAGCAGAATATTCCATCATTTCTATTTCTTTGTCCTCATCCATATCAGCAATGACGTTAATCCATATATGTTCAGGGTCATCTGGAGATACTTCTAAATCTTTATAATTGATTTGTGGGAATCTTGATTTTACTTTATTATATAATTCTTCAATAAGTTGCTGCTGTCTATAGTTGATTTTCATTGAAAACTCCTGAAATAATTGTAAAAAATTCTTTTGCATCATTTAATTGTTTCTTTGAGTTATTTTTCGATAAACCCTGTTTATAATCTGCTATATTTCTAAAGTCCTGCATATTGTTCAAATAAATTTTGTATTTAGAAGGAAATACTTTACGTTTATTAAAAAATAAATCACTGAAGAGAGATTGAACACTTCTATGGTCAATATTTGGTTTTATGCTTTTCGAATATAGTGCTGCAATTGCTAAATGAAATGCTGCATAATAAGCACGGTTTGCAGAAGCATTGTATTTACCATTTTCAAAAAGTAATTCTGCTGCTTCCAAATTCTCAATAGCTCTGTTTCTAAAAGATTCTTTCATTTGTAGATTTGATTTTTTTTTTAAATTATGTATTTTATTTCACTATATTAAAATAGTGTTTCTTTCAAATCTTTTGTTTTTTCTCAATGTTTTAATTTAATTATTTAATAATTACAAAGCAAATTTATTTTTTTGAACTATGATTTTCTTAACTCATCAGTTGACTGGGAAGTCATCTGATGAGTGTTCTTTCAGACAGAAGTAAGTCCACGCTTACTAATTTATTTCACTTCACTATATTTAAATAGCTTTCCTTTCAATTTTTTGTTTTTCAACATTTTAAATTAATTATTTTTTTATTGCAAAGCAAATATATATATATATATATTTTATTAGATATTCCATATTTTTAGAATATGGAATATCTAAATATTGTCCAGAGTTCTGAAATTATTACATTTTTCGTATTTTTGTATTTTTTGGAATAAAATGTTAGTAAAATTATGTTTCCAACTTTAAATGAACAAATGGATTTGATTCGGGCAGGAGCAGTAGAAATAATACCTGAAGAAGAATTAGTAAAAAAAATTGAAAATTCAATTAAAAATAATAAACCACTAATAATAAAGTTAGGATGCGACCCGAGCCGTCCTGATTTGCATATTGGTCATGCAGTTGTGCTTCAAAAGATGCGTCAGTTTCAGGATTTAGGGCATACTGCGGTTTTAATTATAGGCGATTTTACTGCAATGATTGGCGACCCTTCCGGACGCTCCAAAACACGCCCCCAACTAACTATGGAGGAAACCCGAATAAATGGACAATCCTATTTAGAGCAGGCAACTAAAGTGCTTCGTGAAGACAGGATGCAGATTCGTTATAACTCTGAATGGCTTAGTAAAATGAATTTTAATGATGTTATTCTTCTTTCTTCAAAATATACAGTTGCTCAAATCCTTGTCCGTGACGACTTTGAAAAACGATTCAAACAGGAATTACCAATTTCTCTTCACGAACTGCTATACCCACTCGCTCAGGCAATGGATTCCGTTGCTATTGATTCTGATTTAGAACTTGGCGGAACTGACCAAAAATTCAATTTGCTTGTTGGAAGAGAAATTCAAAAGGGATATAACAAGCCACAACAGTGCATTTTAACTATGCCTATTCTCGAAGGAACTGATGGTGTTGAAAAAATGAGTAAATCTCTCAATAACTACATCGCATTAACAGATACTCCCCGCGATATGTTCGGAAAAGTAATGTCTATCCCAGATAATTTAATCAGTCGATATTTCAAATATGGCTGCCGTCCTAGTTTGACTGAAGCGAATGAATTTGAGCAGAATCTAAATAATGGAATTTTGCACCCAAGAGATGCAAAGGTTCAGGTTGCTGTTAAAATTGTGAGCTTATACCATAGTGAAGAAGCAGGCATAGCTGCATTAGAAGAATTTGAACGTATTTTTAAAAATAAAGATATTCCAGATGATATTGAAGAAAGAAGTTTAAATTTAGATAATCCATACCAAAATATTGTTGAAATACTCTTTTTAACTAAACTCGTTGAATCGAAAAAAGAAGCAAAAAGAGTAATTGAACAGGGAGGGGTTTCCGTTGATGGAAACAAAATATCTTCAATTAATGATACTATTGATTTCTCCGAGCAAAAGCTAATTAAAGTAGGGAAAAGAAAATTTATAAAAGTAACTGCTTGATTTTTTAATTATAGCTGTAATACTAAACTGATAACAACAAGTTCAATATATTCTGTCAATCCGAGCGCAGCGAGGAATCTCATAATTCCTTGTTATCAAGATATTTGAAACTCCTCACTTCGTTACCAATGACATCGTTACTTTTGTCGGTCATTCTGAAGCGCAGCGAAGAATCCAGAGAATAGTGGTTAAAAGAAATTTTTCTGGATTCTTCACTTCGTTTACCAATGACATCTTTGCTTTTTACCACCAAAACTTTCCGAAAGGTTGGGAAACTTTCGGAAAGTAAAAAGAGCTAAATACTTTCGCACCAGTTTCCCAACTTTGCGAAAGTTAAAAATCTAAACTATCTAAACCTTCTAATCTTTCTAAACCTTATGTCATCTCCATTTAAAATAAAGGTCTTCCTTTATTTGGGGGGTCGGAATGACAATTTAATTTTACACTATTTTTTGTTGGTTTGGTATTACTTCGCAATAATCACAAATTCTGTTCTTCTGTTAGCTGCTCTGCCTTCTTCAGTTTCGTTTGGTTTAATCGGTTTCGACATACCAAAACCTCTTGCACGCAAACGTCTTTCTTCTACTCCACCCTCTATTATTTTTTGCATAACTGCTTTTGCTCGTCTATCAGATAAATCTAAGTTGTAATCAATTTTACCTACATTATCAGTATGACCTTGTATTTCCAATTTTAATGATGGTTTGCTTAGCATAGCATCAACAATTTCTTCTATAATAGGATAAGATTCAGGTTTAACTATGGCACTATCGAAATCAAAAAGTATTGGTCTGGTAAAGGACTTACCAATTTTATCCCAGTCAAATAAATCTGAAGTGTTGTACTCGCCGTAAGCAAAAATCGTGTCTGCTCTGCCGGGCAAATTCATAGCTGCAATGACGTTGTGAAGTCCCCAGAATTTAGGTGGTTTGTATGTTATGTAATAATAATATTTCAAGCTCATATAAATATCACGGAAAATTGAAACGAGTTCTTCCTGTGATTGAGCGCGATAGAATTTTCCACCAGTATATTGAGCCATTGATTTCAGATAGGCATCTTTTGAATAACCGAATGCAACTGTAAAGATATGAACGTTTTGGCTTTTTGCACTATCAATAATTTCGCCGATTTCCTTTTTAGAATAATTATCATCACCATCAGAAAAAAGCACTAAAACGCGGGGAACCTCCGGCTCCGTTTCTTTAAATAACGCAATTGAATTGAAAACCGCATCATACATAGCGGAAAACAATCCAATTCCCTCTGCTCTCTTCATTCTATAAAGAGAAATTATTTCAGTAGTATCTTTTGCAAAAGGCACTTTAACTGAATATTTTTGGTTATAGGAAGTCAGTGCAATTTTATCGTATTTGGACTTAAGACGCACAAAAAGCTCAGTTCCTTCAAAAATCGCTTTCATTACTGGCGACATAGAACCGCTGTAATCAACTGTTAAAACGATATTATAAGGAATGGAATCGTTTGCACCGTATTCTCGGACGGTGAAAGTATCAATAGCAGCATCGCGTTTGATTTTATCGCCAAGCACCTCGCGGTAATAAGTCCAGTAATTCTTGGTAGTATCTTTCAAATAAGGACGTGCCATATTTGTTACGAAATTTCCAAGCGAATCGTAAACGCGTGCATAAACTTTCAATTTTTCCGGATATTCGTCTATTTCTATTTTGAAAATATCATAAATCAATTTATTGACATCAACAGAATCAATTGGTTTTGTATCAACAATATACACAGTTTTTGTGGTATCAATCTGTTTGTCAGTAATCTGGCGCTGCAAATCGAAATCGGCACTATGCCGCCTCGAAGAACCACAACTGTAGAACAAAAAAATCAAAAGCGCTGCCCTCAGTATTTTTAATGTTGTTTTTGCCATAATATTGATTTATTTATTTAATAATTCACCTTTCTTATTCCCCTCTTGAGAGGGGACAAAGGGGTGTGTTCTATGATTTATTTATTTAAAAATTCACCTTTCTTATT
>DAIOVK010000135.1:0-7246 GCA_036759045.1 Kapaibacterium sp. (SeqCode)
TTCTTCACTTCGTTCAGAATGACAGACAAATGTAAAGATGTCATTGGTAACCCCAGATAAAGCAAATGCTTTATTTAAAAGAAGATGATATCACTAAAAGTGTCATTCTGACGAATGTCAGAATCCATCTTATTATTGGTCGCTATTCAATAATAGCTATTTAACTGAAGCATTTGGGCTTGCCCAAATGTTACAAGTGAGCAAGCTCACTTGCATTCCAAAGATGGATTCTGGCATAAACGAGAATGACAGAGTTTTCAAGCCATACTATCAACTTGTTAATCGTATGGCTTGTTTCTCATTTCGTTCATTTTCCTAAAAGTAAATGTCTTCGTTTATATCTGCCTCAGAATTATAAAACTACTGAATGAAATATTACAAATGCCAAATTAACAGTTAACAATTAATAATTAAATAAGTTCTGGTTTGGAGAAAGCAACATCTTTTTTTTCAACAATAGGAAATGAATTTTTCTTAGGGAAAACATTAGCATAAGCAGAAATGTTGAGTAGAATTCCCATAGCAGCAGAATAGAAGAATACAGCTGTTCCGCCGTAGCTAATGAAAGGCAAAGGAAGTCCTGTCGCCGGCAAAAGTCCGCAATTCACTGCTATACTAACAACCATATAGAAAGCAAAAGTCAGGATAATACCGGCAGAAAGCAAGTATCCCAAAAGGTCTGGTGCCTTTCGGATAATCTTAAATCCTCGCCAGAAAATCAGAACAAACACCGCAATTATAATTAAAGTTCCAATAAAACCATATTCTTCGCCTATTATAGAAAAGATGAAATCGCCATAAGATTCTGGAAGGAATAAGTGGCTTTGCCGGCTTTTTCCGGGACCTACTCCCCAAAGTCCCCCATTTCCAAATGCAATTATTGCTTGATTAACCTGATAATTTATATTTTCAGAAATATTTGTATCGCCCAGAAAACTTAGTATTCTTTGCATTCTGTAAGGTGCTGAAAGCCCATAAATTACTATTCCAGTAAGAGATGCAACTGAAAATGAAAACAGATGAATTAGATTAACATTTCCAATAAACATAACAGAAGTTGCAACTAAGAAAATTACGCCGGCTGTAGAAAAATTAGGTTGAAGTGCGATCAAACCGACAATTACAATAGTCCAAATCATAAGCGGAAGAAATCCAAATTTAAAATCTTTTATTACTTCTTCACGTTGAGATATTATACAAGCAAAATGAAGCACCAAAGCGAATTTTGCTAACTCTGACGGTTGAAAACTAAGTGGTCCGATATTTATCCAACGATAAGCATTATTAACTGGTGGGCTAATAAAATACACAAGTATTAAAAGTAAAATTGAAGATAATATAATCGGAAAAGATGCCTTTTCTAATTTGTGATAATCAAATTTTGCAAAAACAAAAAGAATAATCAACCCAATTAGCACCCTTATTGTGTGGTTAATAAACAAAACGTCTGAATGAGCATACCGGACCTCTGCAATTGAAGCACTTGCACTATAAACAAAAGCTATGCTAAAAAGCATTAATCCGACAACCGATAACAAAATATACCAATCTATATGACCTTTTTCCATTATTTTAATTTTTTTTATTTAATTTTCAAATTTTTTTTGTATTTTATTACAAAAATAAAAAAAATTTTTAAGTAATCTGAAAACAAGATTATGAAAATTATATTAAGATTATTGATTGCATTATTTTTAAGCATATTTTTTAATTCATGTGCAATAAAACCAGTTATATTGCAAGAGCTAAGCTGCCCACCCAAAGAGCAGGACTGCATGCCTAATCAGTGGAAAGGGATAGTTTACGACACAAGTCGTGAATATCAGCAACTTTCAGATAGCTATTACGATTTTCAATGCGTAAAAAATCTGAACTCAAAAAATGATGAATGGGCAATTTCTTTTATTAATCCAAAAGATGTTTTGCTTACAACTTCAGATGGAGACCGCCAATACGTTATGGTTGGGAAAATGGATAACGATTTAAGTGGCAGAATATCATCTGGTATTGGAATTCCTCTTGACGGAAATATCGGGTCTTTTTCTGTTGTTGGAAAAGATTTGGTTTTTGCATGCTCGAAAGATGATGATAACTCAGTTACAGGCAATGCAAATCTTTATACAGGAAAAATTTCTGCGAATATAGTTTTTGATGTACAAAATATCCCACGTCCTATTTATTATAATGATTATGTTTGGACTTCTCAACCATCTATTTCCAAGAATAAAGATGTCATTTTCTTTAGTTCTGACAGACCGGGCGGAAACGGCGGAACAGATATTTGGTTTTCAATACTTTTAGAAGATGGTCGTTGGAGCAAGCCGCTTAATTGTGGTAAAAATGTTAATTCAAGGTGCGATGAACTTACTCCATTTCTTACAAACAATAGCAAACAACTGTATTTTGCTTCTTCCGGATTTGAAACAGTTGGTGGCTACGATATTTTCGTTGCTGAAATAAACGAAATGTTCTGGAATGATGTTCAAAGAAAGGAGATTTCACAAAGCAAAGTAGAACAATATTTTCCTAAATATACAAATTTGCGTCCACCACTCAATACTGCTGCAGATGAACTTTATCCAAGCTGTCCCGGAGATTGCAATGATTTACTTTATTACAGTTCAAATCAATTTACATTAGTTAATAATCCACCAGATGACAAAGGTGGTTTCGACTTGTTTGTCAGAAGAAAAATTATTAGGAAAAAAGCAGATGAGAAAGCAGAAGAAAAAATTGTTAAAGTTGAAAAATCAGATTCATTAAAGGTTGAAGCACCAGATTTACTGATTCCTCCTGTTTTTATTAATCCAATTTATACTTTGGAAGGAAAGGTTTATAACGCCAGAAAACGTACACCAATTTCTAATGCGGAAATATATGTGAAACCGACATATAAGGAATCATTAATTAAACAGGATATAAGCAAACATAAAACGGAAATGGACGGGACTTACTCTTTTCCATTAGAAAAAGGAACAGAATTTGAAATTACTGCACAGGCAAAGGATTATTTCTTTGACTCTTTCAAGTTGCTTGTTGAAACAACTGATACAACATCATATTTCAATAAAGATTTTTTTATACCGGAAATTCTTACTTTGAGAATAAATTTCCCTACTGATATTTTCGATGCCCCTTATAAATTCACTCTTGATAGCAATGGAGTTGAAACTAATCGCTCTTGGGAGGAAGAACTTGATTTACTTGCTCAAAATATTATTGATTCAAAAAATGAAATATCACAAATCAATTTAGTCGGGCATACTGATGACGTGGCAAGCGTAGAATATAATCAGCAATTAGGAAAGCGTAGGGTGGATTTTGTCATCGTGGAATTAATTAAAAGAGGTGTTCCTCCAGAAATTCTTTCAGGACGCTCTGCAGGTAAACTTGAACCACTTTCAAAAAGGAAAAAAGAAGATTTAAGCACATTCAGAAAGCGTTTACGAAGAGTAGAACTGCAGAAAATTTTTAAATCAAAGTAGAGTTTAAAAAAAAGGTTTTAGCCCAGATGTTCTACATCTTTGCAATAGAGAACTTTTTATATTTTGCACACAAGTACATTGTTAACAAGGAATTGAGAATATTTTAAGCGATATACCATCTATTAAGTTAACCCGATAGTTGATTATTCTTAACAAGGGGTTGCAACCCCTTGTTAAGATTTAGGATATATAATATCGTTCATTTCCACAAAAGTAAACGTCTTCGTATATATTCGCCTCAGAATGACAGGGTAAATTAATGCCATCTTCATTTAAATGAATCACTTGTTTTATCAGGGGGTTACCAATGACATCTTTACATGTTATTCTGAACGAAGTGAAGAATCTCAAACTCTGTGGTAACAATGACTTGTGAGATTCCTCACTTCGTTTCTGAATGACATGGTAAATTAATGCCATCTTCATTTAAATTAATCACTTGTTTTATCAGGGGGTTCGGAATAGCACAATTATTTTGTACTATTTGTTGTCGGTTTGGTATAAGATAGAAAGTCATTTACGAATTTCTTTTCGGAATAAAAAAAGTGAAGAATCAATACTTAAAAGTAAGATTCTTCACTTTCTTATTTTATTTGATTAATAATTCAAATAACTTATTTATCAAGAACAATTGGTTTTACAATTTTCTTGTTACCAATTTCAATAGCGATGAAATAGGTGCCTGATTGTAGCATTCTGGCATCAATAGTGAATCTTTGCATACCCTGGAAAAGTTCTTTATTGGAAATATTTTGAACTACTTGACCAAGGATATTAATCAGATTAATAGAAGCAAAGCCATTATTTTGCATAAAGAATGAAAGTTCAGCGTTTTCGAACATCGGATTAGGAGCAATACTAAGGTTGAGTGAATTAGCAAATTCTTCATCAACCGAAGCAGGATCCGGAATAGTAGTGAAATTATATGGGTCTGCCCAAGGTCCATATCCGCCATTATTGAATGACCTTACTCTCCAGTAATATTTCTTATCGTATTCGAAACCGGCTACGATACGTGAAGTAACGTAGATTGGCTGGTCATCAATAATAATAGAATTGCCGGCAAAATCTGCCTGGGTTGCTATTTGAATTTGATAACCAACAGCACGGTTTACGGCATACCATGAGAAGATTAAACTAATTGGAGCATTTGTAACGCTGTTGTCCGGAGTCCAAAGAACTGGTTTTGCATCGGGAGCCAACTGAATAGTTGTAAACACCCAAACATAAGACCACTTTGTTTTTCCGCTGTCGTTTTGAGCGCGTACTCTCCAATAATAAGTCTGGTCATACATCAAATCATTTAAAGTATATTCAAGCCCGGTTAAGCCGGTTTCATCAATAATATTATCTGTAAAATAAGAATTAAGAGACACTTGTAAATCATAGCTAACAGCTCTCGGAGCAGCAAGCCATTGTAAAGTTGTATCAATTGGAAGTTTTTCTGAACCATTTTCAGGCAAATAAAGATATGGAACATCAGGTCCTAAAACTGCGGTACGGAATGAATATACATCAGACCAGATACTTGTCCCAAGTGAACTTTCTGCATTTACTCTCCAGAAATATTTGGTATTTGCAATTAGATTTGTTACTGCACATTGAGGAGTAAGAATACCAGAAATAGCAATGACTATTGATGAACTTGCAAATGTAGAATCTGTTGAAAGATTAAAATTGTAAGAATCAGCTTGCTCTTTTAATTCCCATAAGAAAATTACTGATAAAGGAAGATTTTCAGAATGATTTTCCGGATAAATTAAATTGGGGGGCTGTAAAGATGTATTAAATGTCCATACATCAGACCAAGCACTAGAACAATTATTGATTTTAGCAATAACTCTCCAGTAATAATTGCGGTGATATTCTGGTAAAGTAATATGATAGTAGTTATTATTTAAATTATTAACATCAATAAGTATATCAGTAAAATTCTGATATTTCGAAACTTGTAAATGATAAACAGCATTTGGTGACTCATCTTTCCACTGTAGCATAAACTGAAGTGGTAGATTTTCTTGTCCATTAACGGGGAAGATTGCTGTTGGGTCCATAACTGCAGAAGTATAGCTCCAAGGATTAGACCAAATACCTATATTTACATCATCATCTGCACGAACTCTCCAGTATAGCTTAGTATATCCCAATGGTGCAATAGCAGTATAACTTGTATCTCTAATATCACCAACATTAACTAATATATTTGAAAAATCAGAAGAATCTGAGATTTGTAAGCGATACTTAGTTGCGTTTGCTACCTTATGCCATTTATATTCACTGGTTATAGGAAGACATGTTGATAAGTTAAGTGGACTTATTAAAATTGCCTGTGGATACATAGTTCTAAAACTCCATGTCTCAGACCATTGGCTACCGCACTCCGGCTGGTCGTTTAGAACTTTTACTCTCCACCAGTAGCGGGTGTTGTATAATGTTGTATTTATATTAACAGACATAAATTCGTTAGTCGGATTTGGAACCAAAAGTTCAAATAATAAAGAATCCGGATGAAAATTGTTTTTTATTGTAACCTGGACTAAGAATGAATCTGCTGGAGAAGTAACTTTCCATTTTAATTCATTTGACAAAGGTAAATAGTTAGCATTATTTACAGGTGCAATAAGAATAGGATTATCTACTGTAGTTTTGAATTTCATTGAATCGGACCAAATCCCGACACTGGTATTGTCATCGCCTCTAACTCTCCAGTAATACCATTTAACACCTTTTTGAAGATTAACTAATGCTGAATCTGCTCTTATATTTCCAACTTCTCTTACAATATTAGTAAATGAAGATGTATCTGATATTTGTATTTTGTATGCAATTGCATTTGGAATGGTTGTCCAATGGAATTTAGCTGCCAATTGGACACACTCTTCATTATTAAGAGGATTTAAAAGAATTGGCTTACCATAAATTGTCTTGAAATGCCAGAATTTAGACCAGGCACTTGTACAAACATCATAGTTCGTCTGAACTCTCCAGTAATAATTTGCAGAATAATCCGCCGGGACAAAATTATATGCTAATGCATACATATTCGTTTGATTAACAACGAGATTTGCGGGAGCAAATGTTGAATCGTCTTTGGAAATTTGTAATGTGTAAGTTTGTGGTTGTAATGAATCTGGAACAGAAGCATTCCAGCTTAACAATAAGATTGAATCTTTTTTTACGCTACCAGTATGGTTTGCTGGAGAAGCGAGGACAGGAGCTTTTATAGTTGTAGTAAACTTCCTGATGTTTGACCAAAGTCCGGTGCTTGAAGAATCTTCAGCTCTTACTCTCCACCAATAATCTGTCATTCCATTTGGTAATATAACTACTTTTACTATTGTGTCAATATTTGGTGTATTTAAAATAATAGTATTTTCAAAATTGAGACCATTTGCTATCTGTAAACGATATTTCTTTGCATCTGCTACCTGAGTCCACTCAAAAGTAGTCTCAATTGGAATGCAAGTAGTATTGTTAGTAGGATAAATTTGATTTGGTCCATCAAATTCAGTTTTGAAATTCCAAGCTGAAGACCAGGCGCTAAAACAGGTAAGATGATTTACCAAAACTCTCCAATAGTAAGTAGTTGAATTATTGAGAGGAGTAAAACTATAAAAAGTAGTATCTATAGTGGCATCGTCAAGAAGAATACTGCCAATAGCAAAATCAGCCGCTGTTGCAATTTGCAAACGATATAGAACTGGATTAGCATCAGGACGTGCAAATAACCACCTTAACATAATAGCTTCATTTTTAACAAC
>DAIOVK010000136.1:0-7223 GCA_036759045.1 Kapaibacterium sp. (SeqCode)
CAACTTGTTGATAGTATGACTGAGAAAAGATGTCATTGGTAACGAAGTGAGGAATGACAATTTAACATATTTTATCATTAAAAGCAACTTGGTATTATACCAAAAACCTTAATTCCAAATCTGATGATTTTGTTATTCCTATTCTTTTTGTGATTTTTATATTTTCATCGTTAAATGAAATAAAATCCTGTAAAAACAGTTCTTCATATTGTAGAGATGAAAAATTATCCTGCAAAGTAAACCCGTACGCTTTAGCTAAATTGCCCGGACCTTTGCAAAGATTTTCTAATTTCTCTGTTTTTCTATTGATTTTCATTTCATTTATACCAAGAATCGGAATAGCTGAGCGGATAAGCACAGCAGCACCGATTCCATTTTCCTCTGTTACAAAATTTATGCAGTGATGGACGCCGTAAATTTTATATACATACAAAATTCCTCCCTCCAGAAACATTGCAGAGTTGCGTTTTGTTTGCCCAACAGCAGAATGTGAAGCATAATCATTTTCTGAAAGATATGCCTCGGTTTCGCTAATCATCGCAGCCAAAAAGCTATTCCCTTCCTTTTTTACAAGCACTTTCCCTAAAAGCAAACGTGCAACAACTTCAGTTTTTTGTAAAAAAAAGTCTTTTGGAATTGAATTTGAAAAAGTCGGCTTAAACTTACTAATCATATTTCAAAAAAATTTAATTATATTTGAATATAAATTAATGAAAAAATTTAAATTGACAAAAATGTTGCTTGGAAAATATACAATAGATAATGGAGTATTATTAGCTCCGATGGAAAGCATTACCGATTTGCCTTTTCGCGTGATTTGCAAAAAAATGGGCGCAGATATCGTTTATACTGAATTCATTGCATCAGAAGCATTGATTCGGGACGTCCAGCGTTCCTTAAACAAAATGGAATACCGGGAAGACGAGCGTCCAATCGCCGTTCAAATTTTTGGCAGCAAAACAGAATCAATGGTCGAATCTGCTAAAATTGTAGAAGAAAGCGGAGCCGATTTCGTTGATATAAATTATGGCTGCTGGGTGAAAAAAGTTGTGAATAATTACGCTGGAGCTGCACTTTTGAAAGATTTAAGCTTGATGGAAGAAATGACATCTGAAGTAGTTAAAGCAGTGAATATTCCAGTAACAGTGAAAACGCGGCTCGGCTGGGACGAAAGAAGCATAAATATACTCGAAGTTGCTAAAATGTTAGAAAATACTGGTATTTCAGCACTTACTATTCACTGCCGCACACGCGATATGGCAATGCGTGGAAATGCCGATTGGTCTTGGATTAATAAAGTAAAAGAAATAGTAAAACTTCCAATTATATTGAATGGCGATGTCCGAACTCCGCAAGATGCTAAACGTGCATTCGACCAAACTAACTGCGATGCTGTGATGATTGGGCGTGCTGCCGTTGGAAATCCTTTTCTTTTCAAGCAGGTGAAAGCATTTTTAAAAAACGAAGAAATAATTGGCGAACCAACGCTTGAAGAAAGAATAGAAACTATGTTTTTGCATTTAGATTTGAATATAGAATCTAAAGGTTTTCCTCGCGGACTTTACGAGTTTCGCAAACACTATACCGGCTATTTAAAAGGACTGCATAATTGCTCGCAATACCGCCAGCGGCTTGTTGTTGCAATGTCTGTTGATGAAGTACATTCAATAATTGATGAATTTTTAAAAGAATTAAAGGTCTATGAGGACACAAAAAATATATTACCATAATGAAAGTTTTATAAATTCAATTTTACCGTGTCATTCTGAACGAAGTGAAGAATCTATCTTGTTGATTTTAAAAGAAACTGGATTCTTCACTTTGTTCAGAAAGACAAATTTTAGAACTCATCTTATCTTATTAAATAAAGTTCATCAAGGCATTGATGATGCTAATAATGGAAGAGTTTTTACTGAAGATGAAGCAAAGAAAAATTAAACAATAGAATTATTAAATTTACATTAGAAAAATTTATGGAATTAAAAGAAATTGAATTTTGGGAAGAACATTATATTGAACAAATTATATTTCTAATCAATGAGCAAAAGCAAGATATAATTAATGGTTTATTGTCAATGGATAATATAAAAAAAGATTGGATAAACTTATTTAAGTATAGTAGTAATAAAAGAATAGATTTTAATAATGGATTAAAACGAATTTTTTATTGTGTTTTAAATAGAATTGGAGTATATAATTCTTCACCAATAGGAGCAGATTTATTTTTTGAAACTTATAATGCTTTTCTTCATATAAGCATAAATAGTGTGGATAAAAAATCCTTATATTATCAAGAAAGTATTTTTGTACATAAAAATCAAACAAGCTACAAATCGCCTGATTTAGAATATGAAGTCAGTTTACCTACTATTTATAGTTACAAAAAAAAAGTATGTTTGACTTATTTTATTAATATTATTTATGAAGAACTTGAAGATTCCTTGGATATAAAAGGAATATTCTTAATTTGTGTTCCAAATGGGGAATTGTTTCCTATATACACGAATGAAATTATCAATGCTTCAAAAAATAAGGGTAAAGGATTTAGATATTTATATACAAAAATCCCATATTTTTCACTACTTGAAAATAAACCTTTAAGGATTAAGAAAATATATTTAAGCCCGGAATTTTCAGATAATGTTGAAAGTTTAAAAGGGATTAATTTATAAAAAATTAAAAATTATATGACTAATCCCCAAAAATCCGCAGTTGTCTTAATGAGTGGTGGGATGGATTCCACTCTTTGTGCTGCCATTGCTCTGTCTCAAGGATATGAAGTTGCCGGCTTGCATCTTAATTACCAGCAGCGCACCGAAACAAGAGAAGAACGTGCTTTTAATGAAATTTGCGATTTTTACAAAATAACGAAACGGCTTGTAGTCGATGTTTCCTATTTCAATCAAATTGGTGGCTCAAGTTTGACCGATTTGGATATGCAGGTAAGCAATGCAAACCTTGACAGCAAGGAAATTCCAACGAGCTATGTTCCGTTTCGCAATGCAAACATTCTTGCAATTTCAACGAGCTGGGCTGAAGTAATAGGTGCATCTGCAATTTTTATCGGTGCTATGCAACTTGATAGCAGTGGCTATCCCGATTGCCGTCAAAACTTTTTCGATGCTTTCCAAAAAGCAATTGATTTAGGAACAAGACCGGAAACGAAAATTGAAATAATGACTCCATTAATGAACCTCACTAAAGCAGATATTGTGAGGGAAGGAGTTAAGCTCGGCGTTCCTTTTCATTTAACTTGGAGCTGCTACCAAAGCAGCGATGCGCCTTGCGGAGTTTGTGATTCCTGCGCTTTAAGAAAACGTGGATTTGAAACGGCTGGAGTGAAAGACAGTTTTAATGATAAGTGATAAGTGATAAGTGAAGAAAAAAAAATTATTGTATAATGTTCTTTTTAAAAGAAATACTTAGGGAAACTTAAAAAGTGTTCTTACTTCTTCAGTCAAAAATTTTTCTGACTACAATGAAATTTAGTTTATAAAGAATCAAAGTCAAAAAGAAATACTGACTTTAGGAAAAATTAAACAACTAATATGAAAACAAAATTTACTATTTCATTCCTATATTTGTTGCTTGTCTCATTTGGTTTTTGTAATGCGCAAAATGGAAACCATATAAGTAAATACAACAAGCTAATTGATTCTCTAATAAAGGTAAATAAGTTCAATGATAAAGTATTATTAATCACTTTTGGTGCTGATGCAATTACTGCGATTAATACCAAAAATGGAATTGTATTGGTTGATGCTGGTGTTTCAACTGGATTAACGACAAAATACAGAGAAATTATTGAAAATCAATTTCAAAGTAAAAAGTTTTCATATTTGCTAAATACTCATGGACATTTAGACCATTGTGGAGGAAATAGTGTTTTTTCTGGTGCTAAAATTGTTGGTAATTATAATTGCATAAATGAAATAAACGAACAATTGAAAAATCCAGAAATGATTATATCTAAATTAAAAAAGATTACCGATGAATACGATTCTAAAATGGATAAAGCTGAGCTATACTCTGAAGAATGGTATGAATATTTTACTCAGAAAATACGCTATCTTACCGCTTTAAACGACTTAGAAAACAGTTCTCAGATAAAATTACCAGATAGTACTTTTAAGGATACTTTGAATATAGATATGGGAGATATTACATTCAATTTACTGTTTTTTGGAAAATGCCATTCTGAAAGTGATATTCTAATTTATTCTCCTGAAAATAAAATATTGTTTACTGGTGATTTGTTTTCTAATTACGGCAGACCCAGCATCAATGAAAATTCAACGACTGATAAAGAAAAATGGCAAAAAGGAGCAACCTGGATTGAAAAGCGACTTGAAAATATTGAATTAATAATCGGTGGACATGGGCAAATATTTGATAAAAGCGATTTAAAATCCTTTATTACGAGTATTAGAGAAAAGTAGTGACTGTATTCCAGTCATACGAGCAACAAGTTGTTCGCATGACTATATACTATGTCCAGTTCAATGTGTCGTAATGTCATTCTGACGGATGTCAGAATCCATCTTAAAAATAGTTTTTAACGGTCATTTGTTATTAGTCATTAGTATATTTACTAACTACTAATGACTAATGACTAAAAAGCAAGATGAATTCTGGCATACGCCAAAATGACAAGTAAAGATGTCATTCTGAAACGCAGCGAATAATCTCACAAGTCATTGCTAACAAAGAACTTGAGATTCTTCACTTCGTTCAGAATGACAGATAAATGTAATGATGTCAATGGTAAGCGTATAAAAGAATAACAATTTTTAGAACTTCATAAAATTAAAAAATAAATTATATCAAATTATGAAACTTATAAAATTCAACAACTTAAATGAAATTGTTCCTATTTTCCTTTTCCTTCTCCTTTTAACCTCCATTCCTTTATTTGCCCAAAAGCAGGGAATGGTTCAGGGAAAATGCTATGATGCTCAAACTAAGCAAGTGCTTAACGCTGTTACAATAAGAATATTAAACAGCGGTTTTGGTACATTCACTAATAAGCAGGGTGAATTCAAAATTACCGGGCTAAAAGATGGTAAATATACCTTGCTTGCCAGCATTGTCGGTTACGAATCGCAAAAGCAAACCTTTCAGATAACAAAACAAAATAGCAGCATCATTGAATTTTATTTAAAAGAATCTTCTTTAATCACAAGTGATGTTATTGTTTCGGCAAATAAGACATTGCAGGCAGTTCAAGATGTCCCCATTTCAATTTCTGTGATTGATTCACGGCAGATAAAAGACAGAAGTATCAATAAAATTGATGATGCCTTGCAATACGTTCCGGGAATTGTTATGAATGATGACCAGGTAAGCATACGCGGCAGTTCTGGTGTTGCTATTGGGGTTGGCTCGCGTGTTGCATTGCTTGTCGATGGTATTCCAATACTTGCAGGCGACCAGGGTGATATGAAATTTGATGCTATTCCAGTATTTAATATTGATAGAATCGAAATTGTTAAAGGTGCTGGCTCTGCTCTTTACGGCAGCAGTGCTTTGGGTGGCGTAATCAATATTATTACAAAAGAGCCGGAAGAAAATCTCGGCTTTTCGATTCGTGCTTCGAGCGGAGTTTACACAAAACCAAGTTACAAGCAGTGGGAGTATCAGGACAATCTGCCAATGTATTCCACTGCACAAGCTGGTTTGTCTTTTAAAAACAATGGTTTTAAAGGAATTTTATCGCTGGGCTATCAAAACGACCAGAGCTATCGCCAGTTCGACAAATCTATAAAGTGGAATTTCTTTTCTAAAATCGGTTTCAAACTTTCCGATTGGACAAATCTTTCGTTCCTCACAAATTATGCAACTGATGAAAGAAACGACTGGGTGTATTGGAACAGTTTGGATAGTGCAACGCGTCCCCCAACCGGCACAAATTTAAATGACAAACTGCGTTCAGACAAGTTTTTCCTTTCGGGCAGCTTGAAACACATTATTGATAATTTTCAGTTCATTGACTTAAAAGCTGGCTGGTTTTTCACTTCACTTGAGCCAAAACTTGCTGATATGAGCAATCCCAGACAAACCTCAGCAAATTCCTTTAATACTGAATTTCTGTATAATTATAATAAATTTGAAAAAATGAACTGGACTTTTGGACTTAATTATACTTTAAATTTAGTGGAATCAAAAATTTACGAAGACGCACAGCAATACATTGTTGCAGCTTATACCCAGTTGGAATGTTCCAAAATCAAGGATTTGATTATTACTGCCGGTTGTAGATTTGACATAGAAAAAACTTCTTTAGTAAATAGCATAAATTATTCACCTTCTGAAACTGGAACATCAGACGGAAAATTAGAATCAAATTTGCAGTTTTCTCCGAAGCTCGGTATTTCGTATAATGCTGCCGAAAATACAAAGCTACGATTTTCCATTGGTAGTGGCTTCCGCTCCCCTACAATTGGCGAACGCTTTGCTACTATTCAATACAGTGGTTTTTCCGTTGTCCGTAATCTTAGCTTGAAACCAGAAAGAAGTTTATCAATTGAACTTGGCTGCAATCAGGAATTTAGTTTATTTGAAATACCTGCAGTTGTTGATTTATCGCTCTTTCACAATGAATTTTACGATTTGATTGAGCCAACTTTCGTTAATAGCACCTCCGCCAACATACAATTTCAAAATATAGTTAGAGCAAGGGTTCGTGGGGCAGAACTTGATTTCAAGGCAATGCTCTTAGAAAATCTTGGTTTTGAAACCTCACTTACTGCTTTAGACCCGATTAACCGGGAAACAAATGAAACGCTAAAATACCGTTCTAACTGGACTTGGTACACCCGCCTTTTCTATAAACTTGGCGATTTTGAGTTGCAAGCAGATTACCGCTACTTAAGCAAAGCAATAAATATTGACGTTTTGCTCGGTTCATATATCAAAGATTACGATGCCCGCGTTGACGTAAATGTTATTGATTTGCACCTGATTTACAATTATGATAACACAGCTATTCCACTAACTTTTTCGCTTAACTGCCTTAATCTTTTTAATTACTATTACACAAAAACACCCGGCAATCTTGCACCGACTCGCTTTGTTGGTTTGCAGGTGGATTGTCGGTTCTAAGGGGCTGGGGGCTGGGAATCGGGAATTAGGAATTGGGAATTGGGAGATTTTCTTGGAATAAATTTGGAAAAATGTTGAGATATATGTAAATTAGGAGTGGTTTATTTTTTAAAAGCAAAAGG
>DAIOVK010000137.1:0-7190 GCA_036759045.1 Kapaibacterium sp. (SeqCode)
TCGAATTAGACAGCGTATATTCGTATTTTAGCAGTTTTATTCAAATATTCAATATTGATAACTAACCTTACACATTCCCCTCTTGAGAGGGGACAAAGGGGTGTGTTCTTTCTTACTTTTTACATCTGTAGTATTATCAAGGAGATAAACTATTATAAGCATAAATTTTCTCTTTATTCAGAAAGTACTTTTTAAATAAGGGACAAAGAACACACCCCTTTAATCCCCTCTCAAGAGGGGAATAAGACAAGTGGATTTATAGAACGTATCAGCCCTGCACCTCTCAAGAGGGGAATGGTACTTGTGTAAAAAAAGTAAATAGTACATCAACTTAACTTGTTTATAATTTTAAAATACAATTGCGTAGGGTGAGTTAATAAATATGAATTTATGGAATTTAAAAATTAGCATTGTTGTATTTTTATTATTGTTTACTATTTTTACCTGCATTAATCCAGTTTTTCCAAATGAGCAAGTTCTTCAGCATATTGGAACAGTTCTACTGTTGATGCTGCTAATACCCGATTTGAAGCAAGACAAATTAAGCAAAACTTCATTTCTTTGCGTTACTTCATTTATTTTTATTCATATAATTGGAGCAAGGTATATTTATTCTTATGTTCCTTATAATGAATGGATTAGGGCAGCTTTTAATGTTGACATAAATATTTTTTTTAATTCTTCCCGAAATCATTATGATAGATTTGTTCATCTTGCTTCCGGAATTTTAGCTTTTCCATATTTGTATGAAATCCTAGGAAAAAAAATTAAAACCAAAAAATCTTTGATGATTCTTATTGTGTGGGCTTTTATACAAACTATCGGAATGTTATACGAACTTTTTGAATGGCTGCTGACATTAATTATGTCTGAGGAAGCAGCAAATAACTATAATGGGCAGCAAGGCGATTTGTGGGATTCTCAAAAAGATATGGCTTTAGCAATGCTTGGTTCAACAGTTATAGCTATTTATTATTTATTTAAAAGAGATAAGATTGAAAATAATCAATTTAGTTAATATTTTTAAAGAGGCATAGTATTTCTATTTTGTCTGCCAATCTGAACAACAAAATGAAGCAAATGCTTTATTTAAATGGAGATGATTTCTTTTTTAAACTTTCGCAAAGTTGGGAAACTTTACGTAAGTATAGTAATTCTTACTTTGCGAAAGTTTCTTAACTTTCGTAAAGTTTTGTAAAGAAAATTAAAGATGTCATTGACAAACCCGCAATAATGGAAGACCTTTATTTGATTTTAACACTAATGTCTAAAAAATAAATAAAAGCAATTTAATTTATTATCATAAAATTTCTTTCCTTTTGATTATCTTCTTAAAAATCATTATTTTTGAATAGCATTTTAGCTCTATTTGCAAATTATTTAATTTAATAATGAAACTTCATAATACTATATTTTCAACAAAAGAACTGAATAGCAAAGCAAAAGCTGCATTTCCAAACGGAATTCTAGATTTTGAAGAAAAATTAAAAAAAATTGAAAATTGGCAGGAGAATATTTATTCCGGAAAAATCACAAGTTTAAACGAAGAAGAATTAAAACCGCTTTTCCTTTCTCTATTCTTTGGTGAAATATTAGATTACGATTTGCAAAATCCAAACGTCTGGAATTTATATTTAGAAAGCAAAACATCGTTTGACACAACTAAAGCAGATGCAGCATTGGGCTTTTTTTCTTTGAATGAAAAGCAGGAAATAGAAAAAGATATTAGAGCTGTTGTTGAAATAAAGAATGCACGGACTACATTAGACAAACCGCAATTCAGAGCAGATTTCAAAGGTAGTGCAGTCGAGCAGTGCTTTATGTATGCTGCAAAATCAGGAGAAAACTGCAAATGGGTTGTCGTTAGCAATTTTTTAGAGATTCGCCTCTATCTTTCAAGCGATATGAACAAATACGAATATTTCGATGTGCTTGAACTAAACGAGCCAGACGAGTTTTATCGCTTTTATTTTTTACTTGCAAAAAATCAACTATTCAATGAAAAGAAGTCATCACAAGTTGATGTTTTACTCGAAAAAAGATTAGAGAAAGAACGGAATATAACTTTTGAATTTTACGAGCATTATAAATATTTACGAGAGGTTTTTCTTCAACATTTAAAACTCCACAACCCTCAAAAAAATCCATTAGATTTATTGCAGTATGCTCAAACTGTAATTGACAGAATTGTTTTTGTCTGCGTTATTAAAGATTATGATTTTATCCAATATAACGTTTTGAATGAAATTGTTGATATATCACAAAAAAGCTGGGCTTCAGACAAATTAGAGCTATGGAGGCAAATCAAATACTTTTTCAAAGCACTCGACGACGGACTTCCAAACCGTATTCACAGATTAAATGGCGGACTTTTTAAGTATAATGAAAAAATTGATGAGCTAATTATAAAAGATGTTTTTCTTAAACAGCTTTTGAAATTAACCAATTACGATTTTGAAAGCGATTTAAATATAAATATATTAGGTCATATTTTCGAGCAGTCAATAACTGATATTGAAAATTTAAAAAAGGAAATCACTGAAAATAAGAAAATTGAGTATTCTGAAACAGATGATGAAATTAATTATAAAACTAATGCAATTGAAACAAATAAACGGAAAAAAGAAGGAATTTTTTATACTCCAGAAAATATTACTCACTATATCGTAAAATACACAATAGGAAGCTGGCTCGAAGAGCAAAAAACGCAAATTGGTCTGAATGATTTAATCGAATTTCCCAAAACTGAAATTGAAAAGAAAAAGCATATAGAACGTTGGGAAAAATACATTGAAGTTCTAAAAAATATTAAAATATTAGACCCGGCTTGCGGAAGCGGAGCATTTTTAACTCAGGCATTCGATTTCCTACTGAAAGAATGGACTATGGTGTTTGACGTAGTTGACAAGTTAAAAGAGAATATAAAATCCAAAAAGAGTAAGGATTTATTTGAAACGGCACCTACGAAATTGCAGCACAGCATTACAAAAATTAAAAAAGAAATAGTGAATAATAATCTTTTTGGAGTGGATTTAAATTTTGAAAGCGTAGAAATTACAAAACTTGGGCTATGGCTTAAATCAGCATCAAAAGTAGAAGCTCTTGCTATATTAGATTCAAACATCAAATGTGGCAATTCACTTATTTCTGACAAAAATATTACAGAAAAAGCATTCGTTTGGGAAGAAGAATTTCCGGAAATATTAAGTCAAGGAGGTTTCGACATAATTGTAGGGAATCCGCCTTATGTTGAAAGTAAAAAGCTAAAGGAATTTAGTGATTATTTTTCAAAAAATTATAAATGCTATTCCGGAACTTCAGATTTGTATGTGTATTTCTTTGAATTAGGTTTCAATATGTTAAAAGAAAAAGGAATGCTTGGTTTTATTAATTCAAATAAATTTATGAAAACAAGCTATGGTGAAAATCTAAGGGCGTTCATTTCAAAGAAAAAGATTCTGCAAATAATTGATTTTACAGATTATAGAGTTTTTGAAGATGCACTGGTAGCAAGTTGCATAATGATTATATGTAATCAAAATTCTTCTGAAAATATCAAAGTTTCTTTTGTTAATCAAAGTCTTAAAAATTATGAAAAAATAGAAGATTATGTCGTTGAAAATCATTTTTATATGGAATCAACTAATTTAGATGAACAAATTTGGTTTTTATCTGCAAATGGAAGAATTCCAATTAAGCATAAAATAGAGCATAATTCAATAAAATTAAAAGACATAGAAGGAATAAATATTTATAGAGGAATTACTACTGGTTATAATGAAGCATTTATAATTGATGATGAAACAAGAAATCGGCTTATTCAAGAAGACAAAAAAAATGCAGAAATAATAAAACCATTGCTGCAAGGTAGAAATATTCGAAAATGGTTTTATAAGAAAAGTAATTTATTTATGTTATTAACTGGCTATTCGGTTAATATTCCAGAAGAATATCCAAAAGTATTTAAACATATAAAACAATATGAAATTCCATTGTCAGAAAGAGTTGATAAAGGAAAAAACTGGTGGAATTTAAGAGCGTGCAAATATTACAACGAGTTTGAAAAACCGAAAATTATTTGGGGATTAACTGCTGATAAATGGGCTTTTTGCTTCGATTCTCAAGGTCATTATTTACCGAGTAATGGATATATTTTAACTTCAGATTCACAACTTTCTCTTGAATACATATTAGGAGTTTTGAATAGCAAACTGATGAGATTTTATTTCGATTTCATTGGTATAATGACTGCTGGTGGTGCTTTTACTTTAAAATATGATACTATTTCAGATTTTCCTTTCAAATTGGCAAGTCCTGAGATTCAAACTCAAATCAGCAAATACGTTTCTTCGGTTATTGAATTACATCAAAGGATTGAAACGAAAAAAGAAAAATTTATTTATAGAATTTTAATAAATTTTGAAAATTTAAAAGATACTCAAAAAATACAAGATTTCTATAAAATTAGTTTTAAAGAGTTCCTTGAAGAATTTAAAAGGCAGAAAATCAAAATACAAATTAAATCTCAAACTGAATTAGAAGAATATTTCAATGAAAATAAAAATCTGATAATTTCTGATATTGAAAAAGCTAATTCTTTGGAAAATCAAATAAATCTTATGGTTTATAAACTATATAATTTAACCGATAGCGAAATTGAAATTATTGAAAAAATTATTAATTATTAATTATTAATTATTAATTATTAATTATTAATTGTTAATTATTAATTGTTATTAGTTTTTTTACCAATAACTTAATAACAATTATCAATTATCAATTATCAATTATCAATTCTAAACCTACTTTACTTTTACAATTACAATAGTTAAATCATCGAATTGCTCTGAATGTTGAGTGTGTAGCTTAATTGATTTTATTATGTTATCGCGAATTTCAGCAGCGGTGCAATCAATACAGAATTTTATATTATCAAGAAGTTTTTCCTGACCGAAATCAACTTTACTATCATTTCTCGAATCCACAACTCCATCGCTAATGAAAATAAATATATCGCCGGAATTGAAAAGTAATGTTTGTTCTTCAAGGTAATTAGAAAATTCCTCAATTTTTCCCATTCCTAAGCCAATACCTTTTGGAGTAACAATTTCAAAAGAATTGCGAACTTTGCTGAAATAAAGCAGTGGAAGATGACCGGCTCTCGAAACTTTAGCAATATGCATTTGTGAATCGAAATGGGCGCAAACAGCAGTAACAAAAGCACCTTTGTCTAAGTTATGTTTAAGCTGCTCATTCGATTTAATTAATAAATCTTTGGGAGAAGATGAATATTTATGTAAAATTCTAATAATTCCTTGGATTTTCGACATATAAAGAGCTGCCGATGTGCCTTTTCCGCTAACATCACCAAGTATTATGGTTAAATCTGTTGAACTGTTCGTTAGATAATCGTAAAAATCGCCACCCACTTCATAAGCTGGAATGGAAAGACCGGCGATATCTAATCCTTCAATGTCCGGAACAAATTGAGGTAGTGAAGCAGTTTGAATTTTCCTTGCTAAATCAAGTTCGTGCTTAATTCTTTCCTGTTGTGAAAGTTCTTCGTAAAGGAATGAATTTTCAATTGAAATTGAAATCTGATTAGCAATAGAAGCTAAAAATTCAAAATCTTCGTTTTGTAAAACGGTTTCAGAAAGTTTTTCACCAATAAGCAAACATCCTAAAAGTTTAGATTTCAGGCGAATTGGGACGACATAAAAGAATTTTTCTATTTTAAAAATATGACGGATTTGGTCTGGTAGGTAATCAATTATGATACCACCGGAAAATTGCTCCATTGCTTTAATGAAAGTATTCTCCAAATCAATAGGGAAAACAAAATTATTTCCTTTATTTTCTGAATATATTTTTAATGTAGTAATTTCGGTTTCATTTTTAAATATTGCAAGTCCTACTTTTTTTAAATGGACAAGGGAACCGAGTTTTTTAACAATTTCCTCGGCAAGAATATCAGTGCTTGTTCCCCTTCCTGTTAATTCAGAAATTTGCTTGCTTGCAAGGTGATAATCGAATTTGATTCGGTAAAAGTTTTTATCAATAAGCCGTTGTCCTTTGTTTCCAGCTGCCCAGATAAAAATAGAAATTATAATAGATGCTATGATAATAATTACTTTTTCGTAGAAACTGCGTAAATCTTCATCTAATGGTGTTCCAAGGATTTCAATATTTGAGCCGTCAAAATAAATATTGGGTATGTCTAATCTTATATGTGATAATGCAACTATAAAAGTAGCTATTGCAACAAATACAACAATTTTCCAGGAAATTGTTGCAAAATTATAAAGTTTATTTCTTTTAATGTTAATTTCTATATCAAGCAACCGATAGCGCCATGTAGTGTAGATGTAACTAATAGGAATAATAATGAGTAGCAGATATGCATTATTAAAAATTTCTGCAATCCAGGGAACCGAATTATAGTCAAAAAATTGGTAGAATATTTGAACAAAAAGAATAAAAAATAAATTTATTAAATAACTAACAGTAATAAAGCGCATAGTCCTTTTTACTTCGTTGGAATGACTTTTCCTGTATAAAACCAACATTATTATATTAAATAAAACTAATATGATGAAAATTAAATTAGAAAGAATTCCTTTGAAAACAGGATTGGTCGTAAAAATAGCTAAATCAGCAATTATTGTTCCCAAGGCGGCAAGAGAATAGTTAATTATTTTAAGAAATTTGTTGCGTGATGCAGGATAGAGCTCTTTGGGAAAATAAAGCAAGCTGTGAAAACAAAGTGGAATACAGAAGAAGAAAGCTGTTATATTTGTTAAATAGACAAGTTTAGATAATAAATCATAATCATAAGGATTAACTCCGAGTGAGGATGCAAAGGTTAAACCAAGAGTTATAAGAGCAAGCCCTGTATATCTGGCTGCTTTCAGATTCGGTCGCATTAAACCAAAATATAATCCAACTGCAATATAAAACAAACCGGTAAGAAATACATAAAGGAATGAGAATTGAATACCATAGCTTGCTAAACATACATTTACCGTTTGATATTCGTTCTGCCTTAAAATTTCAAATTCTACAAATTCACCACTTTGATGGCTTCTTAAATGTTTTAAAGATTCTCTTGTTAATCCATACTTTTCAGGTAATTGCTCAAATGCGAGTTGTTTTCCACCAATTGAAAAAAGGACATCACCGCTTTTAATTCC
>DAIOVK010000138.1:0-7147 GCA_036759045.1 Kapaibacterium sp. (SeqCode)
ACGGCTTACTCTCTGGCAGCTGAATCGCTTTCCAATCATAAAACTTCTGATGAACTTTCTATTGCCCGCACTATTGCCAACGAATTAGAAAGAATTGCGGTTCATATTGGAGATATGGCTGCTCTTTGCGGAGATGTTGCATATCAGTTCGGGCAAGTCGCCTGCGAAGCATTGAGAACAATAATTATAAATACTACTCAGTTTTGGTGTGGAAACCGTTTGGGCAAAGGACTAATTCGTCTGGCAGGATGCAATTATCAGCTTACTATCAATGCTGTTAATGAAATAAAGAGAAATATTCAGGAAGTTGAAGAACGTTTTTTGCAGGTTACTGATAGGATTTTTACTTTACCCAGCGTCCTTGCAAGGTTTGAGCTAATCGGAATTGTAACAAAAAAGCAAGCAGAAATGATTGGTGCAGTCGGAATGGCAGCACGCAGTTCAGGATTAGAAAGAGATGTTCGCCGCTCTCATCAATATTTGCATTATGGAAAGCAGAACTATGAGCCAGTTATTTTAACGAAAGGTGATGTTTTGGCAAGGGCTTTGATGAGAAATGAAGAAGTCATTAAATCAATAAAAATAATTAAGGATTTGTTATCTAATATTGATGAAATTACAAACCTTCCCAGACCAGATTACAACTTGAAATTTGAACCATCATCGGTTGCAATATCAATGGTTGAGGGTTGGCGAGGTGAGATTTGCCATACCGCAGTAACAGATGAGAATGGAAATTTGATGCATTACAAAGTGAAAGACCCGTCTTTACATAACTGGTTAGCTCTTGCTCTTGCGGTGCGCGAGCAGGAAATATCCGATTTTCCCTTATGCAATAAAAGTTTTAATTTATCTTATTCCGGAAATGATTTATAGAAAATATGAATTTACTTAAAACTATAGCAGAACTACTTCCATCAAAGGAAATTAAAATTTTTAGCAGACACGGAAAGCAATTCGTTCCAAATCTGCAAACGGTTGAACTAACTCCTTTGTTCAGAGGCAGACCAGTAATAAGCAATGGACTAAGCGATGAGGCAAAAGATGCTTTAGTTGAGCTTTGCCCACTCGAAGCAATAAGCAAATCTCCTTTTGGTATTGATTTGGGAAAATGCAATTTTTGCAAGGAATGTGCTTTTGCATTCCCTGAAAAAATTAAATTTATAAATGATTACAAAATTGCTACAAATGTCCGCGAAAATCTTTTTATAAGCGAAGGTGAAGACAAACCTATTGAAATAAATAAATCGCTAATTAGAAAAGAAATCGCTACATTTTTCAAAAATTCTTTAAAGTTGAGGCATGTTGCAGCTGGAGGCGATATGGCTAGCGATATGGAAATGAACGCCATTGGGAATGTAAATTTCGACATTGGTCGCTATGGGATTGAATTTGTTGCTTCACCTCGCCATGCTGATGGAATTTTAATTACCGGTCCAATTTCTCAAAATATGGCTGAAGCATTGCAAATATGTTATGATGCTGTTCCTTCTCCAAAACTCATTATTTTAGCTGGAACTGATGCAATATGTTCCGGAATTTATAAAGGAAGCAAAGCATTAGGCCGCAGTTTTCTTGAAAAATATCCAATAGACCTTTACCTTCCCGGAAATCCTCCCCACCCTTTAACAATTATAAATGGTTTGCTTGGTTTGACAAGAAAAGATTGGTAGCTTTTTCTGGAAAAAGTCAAAATCATACTATCAGCTTGCTGATAGCATGACAAGAAGATGTCATGCTAGCATTTCTTAATGATAGTATGACTGAAAAAAAGCAACGTAGTTGCTTCCTGTTTGTAGAAAGATGTATTTTAGTGTTAGCAAAACTCCGTAGGAGTATTCTGTTTGTAGCAAAGACAGGTCGCAACTACGTTGCTTTTATTTCTTTTTAGCATTTTTTCTACAAACAGGATGCTCCTACGGAGTTCAAAGAGAAAGCAACTACACAGACCACGATGTCCGCAAATACGACGATGAAAAATAATGTTACTCAAAAATATTTGCAAATATGCTAATGTTTCTTTATTTTAGAAATTATTATTAAACAATCAATTAGGAAATAAAATGATTGAAATTGAAAAGGAAAAAGTTACACTTCCAAGGGATACTTGGGATAGATTAAGAAGTGACTATTATTTCGATGAAATTATTCAAAATATTCTTGATTCTGAAACAATTCTTGATGCGATGGAAAATGATAATGATTTTATGGAAATAAGAGAATATGACAAATTACGAAAAGAGCAACACGTATAATGTTTTACTGAACAAACGTTCCAGAGCATTTTTAAATGGATTAGATAACTTTGCTTATTCTAATTTATTATCAAAGATATTGGATTTAGAAAAGTAGCCGAGACCTACAGGCTGTGTTAAGTTGTCGGTTCAAAATGCTTACAGGATTCGATGGACTTTTTATAGGGTACTATATACTGTTGATGATAAAGAACATAACGTTTTTATATATGAAATTGCTCAAAGAAAAGACGCATATAAAAAAAGATAAAATATTCTAAACATTTTCCTTAAACTTAAAAAATCTTTTTGGTAACACTCGTTCTGTTTTGCATGATAACGGCGAAATCGTAAAGCAGTTTGATTATGCTCCGTTTGGTGCAGTTTTGAATTCAACAGACATTAACCGCACCAAATTCATCGGGAAGGAAAAAGACAAAGAAAGCAACTACGCCGACCACGGTGTTCGCAAATACGACGATGAAATCGGGCGTTTCACCAGTATAGAGCTGCTGTGGGAGTATTTGGGAAGATGTCCAACATATTCGAGATGTTGGACATCTGCTTGATGTTATTTTCAAATTTTACTAAAATTTAGAAACTTTCGCAAAGTATGAAGTACTAATTACTTTCGTAATGTTTCCCAACTTTGCGAAAGTTAAAAGAAGTCATCTCTATTTAAATAAAGGTCTTCTTTCATTTGGGAGTTCAGAATGACGATTTAAGATGGATTCTGGCATACGTCAGAATGACAGTGTAAAGTTATGGCATCTCCATTTTCGTAGGGTCTGAATGGCAACTTTTTTTTGCACTGCATGTTATCGGTTTAGTATCAAATAATAAACTGCTCTTTTGTATTTCACGTTTTTTTTTAATATATTTGTTATTAGGGGAAATAGTAATATTTTCAAAAAAAAGAAACAATAATTGCTAATAATTAATTATTAAATTCGAATAACAATGCAAGTATTAGAAGAGTTCAGAAATTTTCTGGCAATAGAAAAAGAATATTCAGAAATAGATAATTCAAAAATCGTGATAGTTGCCGCTCCACTCGAAAAAACAGTTAGTTTTGGAAAGGGATGCAGCTTAGGACCAGAGAAAATAATAGAATCAAGTGCTTATGTTGAGTTTTACGATAACGAAACAGATAGAGAGATTTGCTTTGAAAAAGGAATAGCAACACTTGAGCCGCTAAATTTTGACGGAATGACTAACAAAGAAGCAATCGAACATATTGAAAAGTATATCAGAAAATTATTAGAATTGGATAAATTTGTCGTTACGCTTGGAGGTGAACATACAATATCGCTTGCACCAATAAAAGCCCATTTAAAAAAGTATCCGAATATGTCGCTTCTGCAATTCGATGCCCATTCCGATTTACGCGAGGAATACGAGGATTCTCCTTATTCCCATGCCTGCGTTATGAAAAGAGCAGTTGAATTTATTAATCCTACAAAGCTCACCCAGGTAGGCATAAGGGCATTATGTATTGAAGAAAGCAAGTTTATTAGAGAAAGTAAAACAAATACTTTTTTTGCAACTGACATAAGAACTGGGAAATGGGGAGAGAATTGGCAAAAAGAAGTTGTAAATACACTTAGCGATGAGGTTTATATTAGTTTCGATGTAGATTATTTTGACCCTGCAATAATGCCTGCAACTGGAACGCCAGAGCCAGACGGTTTCCTTTATAACGAAACTTTAAATATTTTCAGAGAAATAAAAAAACAGAAAAAACGAATAGTTGGATTTGATGTTGTCGAACTTGCTCCTATAGAAGGATTATCGCATCCCGACTTAACGACTGCACGACTTGTATATAAACTCTTAAATTTTGCTTTTAGTTAGTTCCACAAATACTGGGGATTTTATGATAAAAGATATACCGAAAATAGAAGAACTCAATCTTGAAGATACCGAAGAAGCTATTAATAATAATTTAAAAATATTATTGGCTAAGTGCAAAGAAGTAGTTAGAATTAAAATAGATAATTCAGAAAATTCAAATAAAAACATTACATCAAATCGGTTTACTGAAGAAGAATTATTATTAATTGAAAAGGCATACTGGTTTTGCGTTAAAGCTCACGAAGGAGTAAAGCGTAAGTCCGGTGAGCCGTTTTATCTTCATCCTGTTCTTGCTACGCTTTATCAGTTGCATCTTTTTAAAAAAACTGATGTAATAACAGTAATTTGTTGTCTTTTGCACGATACAGTAGAAGATTCTGAACAACGCTCACAAAAACTACTTGAAGTTGAACTTGCATTTGGCAGCGAGGTAAAAAAAATCGTTGATGCCCTAACAAATATCAGAGGTTCAATCACAGAGGAAGCAGAAACTTTTGCTAAACTTCTACTTTCTATGATTACTGATTACAGAGTTATTCTGATTAAACTTTGTGACAGACTTCATAATATGTACACTTTAGGAGGGCATAAGAATCCAGACAAAAGAATGCAAATTGCGGATGAAACTCTCCAATTCTTTGTTCCAATCGCTCAGCGGCTTGGTGTCTGGAATTTAAAAATTGAACTTGAAGAATTAGCTTTCAAATATAAAGACTATGACAAATATACAAAAATAAAAAATGAACATAAAGAACGTCTGATTATTGATAGCGCTTATTATACTGAATTAGAAGATGGCTTTAAAAAAATCCTGATGACTTACAATATTGATTGCGATTTTCTAATTGACCATAAAACAAAGTATCAAATTTACACTTTAATGAAAGAAAATAATCAAGAGCAAAAAGAAATTCAAAATTATTTTTCAGTAGTTATTTCCTTGAAATCAAATAATGTTTTTGAATGTTGGACCGCATTAGGTATTATACTATCTCACTATCCCCAAGCAGGACGAATTGCAGATTATATTAATTTCCCAAAGTTCAATCAATTCAGGTCGCTCAAAACTACTGTTTACGACGGAAAAGGGAAAAAAGTTGAAGTCCTTATTCGCACCAATGAAATGGAAGAAACAGCAAGAAATGGAATCATACAAGACCTTGATGTAAAAAAAGAATTTAAAACGCTCGACTTAACTGAAAGGGAAATTTCTATTTTAAAACACTGGATTGATGAAATCGTCGATAATCTAAAAATTGATGCGGTTGAAACTATCTGGGATTTAATGAAAATTAACTATTATCAGAAGGAAATTAACGTTTTTTGTAACAACAAATATTATCGGTTGCCAGAAGGTGCTTCTGCACTTGATTTAGCTTGGATTGCCTATAAAAATAAAACCTTTTACCTCGAAAAAACAATTATTAACAACAAAGACGTTCATTACTCAATTCAGCTAAAAAAAAGTGATAAAGTTGATTTTGTTTTTTCAGACCAACCTACTATAAACAAAAACTGGCTCAATAGCGTTATTATGTTTAAGCCAATTGCGAATATTTATCAATATTTAAAAGAATCATACACCTACTATGGACCAAAAGAATCAAATTATTAGCTTTATCAATAATCTTTATGATGCTGGAAATTATGTTGAAAATGAATTTAATCAGTTTACCAGTGAATTTCTTGATTTGCTTAACAACGGAAAAATCCGTGCTGCTGAAAAAGATGAGCAGGGCAACTGGCAGACAAATATCTGGGTGAAAAAGGGTATTCTGCTACTTTTCAAATATGGAAAATTAAAAGATTATTCAATTAACAATGATTTTACTTTTTTTGATAAAGATACAATTTCATTAAAGCCATTACAACTTGAAAACGGAGTGCGTCTTGTGCCGGGTGGCTCTTCAATACGGACTGGCTCTTACGTTGCTAAAAGCGTAATTTGTATGCCTCCAATGTATATAAATATTGGCGCATATATTGACGAAGGAACTATGATTGATTCTCACGCTCTCGTTGGGACTGCAGCTCAGGTCGGTAAAAGGGTGCATATCAGCGCAGCAGCTCAAATTGGCGGTGTGCTTGAACCGCCCGGAGCAAGTCCTGTTATAATTGAAGATGACGTGCTAATTGGCGGAAATTGTGGCATTTACGAAGGTGTTATTATCAGAGAAAAAGCCGTCCTTGGCTCCGGAACTATTATTACTGCTTCTACTCCGGTCTATGATTTAGTTAACAAAACCATTATAAGAAAAGAAGCGGATAAGCCAATTGAAATTCCAAAGCAGGCAGTTGTTGTGGCTGGGAGCCGAGCTATTAAAGGGGATTTTGCAGCTGAACATAATTTATCTATTTACTGCCCAATTATTATAAAATACCGTGATGAAAAAACTGACGCAAGAACTGCATTAGAAGATACGTTGAGATAATATTTAAGGGAAGTTCAAAATTCAGAACTCCAGTCGTCTCGTAGTTTGATATTTCGCAGTCTTTTCATTTCGAACCCCCTGATAAAGCAAGTGATTTATTATAATAGAGATAACAAAATGTGTCATTCTGACGAATGTCAGGATCCATCTTGGGAAAACAAGTGAGCTTGCTCACGATACATTTGGGCAAGCCCAAATGCTTCATTGAAATAGCAAAAATTGAATAGCGTTGAATAATAATAAGATGGATTCTGACATTCGTCAGAATGACAGTATTATGTGATTTAATCTCTATTTCAATAAAGGTTTTTCTTTATCTGGGGGTTCAGAATGAAATACTTTTTGCAATAATGTGCGAAATTATTCTTTACGAGGCAAATCTTCTAACTCCTTTATTTTCGATATGGGGTAAAGAGTTCTAAAATTATTATGCTATTCTTGTTGTCAATTTGGTATCATATTATTAAATAAAGAAAAATTGTTAAATTGAATTGGAAAATTAATATTTATTTTTTTAATATTGAAAATTTAATTAATTTTGTAATTCGTTAAAATGATTTGAAATAAAATGTTTGAAAATTTACAGGAAAAATTAGAATCAGCGCTAAAGCGACTTAGAGGGCAAAC
>DAIOVK010000139.1:0-7144 GCA_036759045.1 Kapaibacterium sp. (SeqCode)
ATCCGTCAGAATGACAAGACAAATTATCAATTATCAATTATCAATTATCAATTATTTTAGCTTCCTCTACCTGAACGATTTGCCATGTGTCGTCTTTATCGTGAATGTAAGCAACAATTTTCAGTTTTTCTGGTCGCCAGTCGCTGCCATCGGGAATTGCAAAGTCATAATGCTTGGTAATAGTTGCTTCTTTGGGTAGCACTGTGCTGCTTACCTGGTCGCCCCAAGTACTCGTTATGCTTCCACGTAACACATTATTATGAACATAGTTTTGAATGAGTTCCGGAGTTTTTCTCTTGTCAAGCTGGATTTGAACAATGCTGTCTTCTGAAATCTGGACTACTAAGTAATGATTAGTTGAGGATTGTTGCAAATATTTTATTTTTACATCGACAGAAATACTATGTGATGTTTCATTGTAGCTTGGAGTGAGTTCAATTTTTGCTTTTGGAGTTTTGTTCTTTAAAGTGTTTATAGCAGCCCCCCAGTAATCAACGCCAAGCGGTATTTTATTATTATATGCAGTGCGGTTAAACATTCCGTTAGGATATGCCTGAACGCTAAAGTGGTCGTTTATTTCAGTGCCTGCAGCAGTTCTGAAGTCGTAAGTATATTGTAAATTTGGTTTAGCATAATAGCCGGCATGAACTGCAAGAATTACGAGTTGATTTCCTAACTGTTCTTTTAACTCATAAGCTAACTCGTGGGCTGCAGGGCAGTTATTGCAAAGAAAACCAGTAAAATCCTCAAGCAATATTTTTTGAGAAACTGTATCTGTTGTGTCAATGTGGGTGCCTTCCCTGTAAGGATATGTGATTTCATCGCAGCTTGAAATTATCAGTAAAAGCGAAAAGCAAAATAGCAATGCAATTAATTTATTAAATTTAGTCATAATTCACCTTAAAATGTTGATGTTATTGATAATGTAAATCCATTGGAAGCAGGCACTTCACGACATACTCCACCTATACAGAGCAAGCCACCTCTTTGTCTTCCGTAACCGAATGAAATGCGTGTTGATTTTTCAATATATGCAACGGAAGCGTTTAAATAGTGTATTTGCTTCTCATCGTATTCGTTACCGTAGTTCCATTCATCGAAAGCAGAAATGTACCAATGAGGTGCGATTGTATATTCAAGGAAAAGCAAAGCCCAGTTCCCATTAATATTATCTGGAGCGTGTAAAGCAGAATCCTGAGTTGACCAAAGATGTTGGAGTTCTGTTCTGAGTGAATTTGTTGGATTAAATTTGTATTCACATTCAAGAACGGCTATTGTTGAATTTACTTTGCCATAGCTTGATTTTCCTTCAAGCAAATCTTTATCATATATAATATTTATTAATGCAAAAGTAGTTTTTATATCTTTGTCCCATTTCTTTGTAACTTCAAGGTTTAAATCCTGATAATGTAGCCGGTCTCCAACTTTGAAAAATGGTGAATCGTAGCGGAAAGCATATCCGGTTTTCTGGTCCATTACTGTTTGTGTAGTGTCAAGCGATTGAATGCGGGCATAGTTCAATGCAACTGTTGTTCCATATTTTCCACCAAAGAACGATTCTTTGGGAAAAGTATAAGTAAAATCTGCCTGCAAACCAACTTCACCATTCATCTGTGTTGAGTATGGATAAAGAGTTGCCAGGCGCCAAACGTGCTGTTTTGTGATTGAAGGAATATAGTTGATTGTTAAGTTATTGCCGGCAGCTTCTCTTTCACTTCTGAAGTTCATATTGTCTATTCTATGAAGGTTAAGCAAAAAGCCGTAGCCATCGCCGTAAAGAGCAGTATTGATTACCAAAGCAGTTCCGGGATTGAAGCTATAGTTATTTATTGCAGAAGGGTCGTTATATTTATAACCAAATTCAGCATCAACTGAAAAACTTTCGGCACTTAATGCCAAACGGGTAGAGTATGCAAAAACGTTATGAGGTAAATAATAGAAAGATTCAACGTCTGGCTGCATTTTGCTTACAACACTTCCACCGAGTGATATATTATAATCAGAAGAGAACAAATCACCCAAAACGTCATTTAAACTAATCGACATATCGGCAGCACGCACTATTCCTTCGCTCAATGCCCAAAAATTACGCTGTTTTCCTATCAATGCTTTAAATTCTAATCCAGTTACAGGTTTTATTTTTACGTTTAAACCATCGAATGAATTATCAATTCCAAGTTGGCGTTCTTCATAGCTTCTGAGGAGAATACCGCTTCCGAATTGCTCATAAAAATTACCGGCAGTAACATCTATAAAATCAGAGCTATATCCAAAGCTGCGGTAGGCAATGCCGTTTCCTTTGTATTGGGCATCAATGCCGAGAATTGGATTCATATAATTTTCGTATCTCAAACTTGCAGAAAAATTGCTAACTTTATAATTAAGGAAAAGAAAGCCGTTTGAAAGAAGTTTGTCCGGAACATCAGCAGCACCGATTACGCTGTCTTTGTAATAATACTGTCCGTCGAACTGCAGATTTCCGCTAATTGAGGATTGGTCGAATATACTTTGCGAAAAAAGTACACCCGACATAATGATAAATAGAGTAATACACGTTATTCCTTTTTGCATAAGACCTCTGATTTTATTTAGTAATAATAAATTGTTTCATTTTTTCAAATTTTTTTTCACCAATACCTTTAACATTCATAATGTCTTCGGGTTTCTTGAATGGTTTGGATTTCCTGTATTCAATAATTTTCATTGCAGTTGCTTCGCCAACGCTGGGAAGTTTCATTAATTCTACTTTCGAGCAAGTATTGATATTAATTTTGTCGCTTGGAATTTCTTTCTTTTTGCTTGTTGGAAAATAATTTTCTTTTTGAACAACAGTATCGGCTTTTACTAACTCCGGAAAAGATTCGGATTTTTCCGGCTCAACACCAATATAAGTTGTTTCAGTTGCTTTTACCAGTGAATCAAGGGCTTGATAAATTTCAATTTTGTTTTGAGCAAATGAATAATCTTCCTGTCCGCTTGTCATTTGAATTACAGCACCCAGAACAAGTCCCAAAAGGACAACCCCAACAAAAAACAATTCACTTTTGGTTACAGCGAAAATTGTTTGAAGTTTTGATATAATTCTGTTTGAATTCATTGACTATTCTTTAATTCCAAATATAACACAATTGCTAATATAAAAGAAATAGAAAATCTGTCAAAATTAAGAAAAATCAAGTAAAAAGAAAAACAAAAAGATTTTTGGATTTGGGGAAAGAGAAATATTTAATACCAAAACGACACTACAAGTACAAAATAAAAGATGTCATTCAGAAACGAAGAGAAGAATCTCACAACTCATTGATACCACTAAGTATGAGGTTCTTCACTTCGAATCGGAATAACAACTTTTAGCATATTTTGTGGAATTATTAACCACGTTAGAACTTCTCTTACAAACTTATGGCTGCTACGTGTTTTCTTAAACGATTTACTCTTTTTTTCAAAGTTAAATATGAGTTTTTATTTTCGACTGCATCATCAATTGTATCAATCATAAGTTCAAGATTCAGTTTCTCATTTGCTAAAATGTATTTTGCTTTAAATTCTGGTTCTTCCATTCTTTTTTCTTTATATTGTTCAAGTTCAGATTTCATAGATTTATCCTTTCAGATAATAATTTTTTATTTTAATTGCTTTTTCAATTTCAATAATAGGTGTTTTCTGTTGTTTTTCAATAAAACCATTTGTAAATACTAACTTATATTCTTTTCCAAAAAAATACAAACATCTTGAAACTCTGTTTTCATGTTTCACTTTTAGTTCAAAAATTCCATTAGAAATGCATTTTGATAATTTATCTGGAATTCTCAAATTGTTATTTTTATAGAAAATCAATTTCTCAATAGCTACAAAAATTTCTGCTTGTTCATTATCAGATAAACTTTTAATATATTCCAAAAAAGGATTCTTAAATTATATTTTACTGAATCATAACTAAACATTGAGTTTAGATTTTTAAAGAAATCAAATATTCTTTTTCTGCTAACAGCAAAAAAATAAATAATTTGAATAATTAAAAATAAATTTATTTTTTCCCTCTTGCAAGTGAAAATATAATATATTATATTTGTATATAAGTAAATATATGAAATTATAAAAATTCATACTTTCACTTTATATATTTAATGAAAATATAAAATTATAAATTTGCAGAAATGAAAATAAGCAATTTCATAGCAGGAAAATACATTGAACGCTACCAATACTCAAGCTTTGAACCGAATAGCATTAACTTTGCTTGGGAAATTGATGTGCCGGAAGTCAATTTTCTTTTAAGTGAAGCCGATTTGAAACTTGGTGAATTAAACGCTTTTTCTCAGCTAATCCCCGATGTAGATTTCTTCATTCGTATGCACGTTGCAAAAGAAAGTACTTTGAGCAGCAAAATTGAAGGCACACAAACAAGCATCGAAGATACTGTACAAAAAGAAGAAAATATAAGTAATGAGCAGCGAGATGACTGGCTGGAAGTCAATAATTACATTATTTCTATGAACCATGCAAGCAAAAGACTGAGCGAGCTACCAATTTCAAATCGCCTGATTAAGGAAACACATCATTTGCTTTTGCAAGGAGCAAGAGGAAGAAACAAAACTCCCGGCGAGTTTAGGCATAGCCAAAATTGGATTGGTGGAGCAACGCTTAAAGATGCATATTATATTCCACCATCAGCAGAATCAATACCGGAGTTAATGTCTGACCTTGAGCGTTTCATTAACAATGACACTATTGCTGTTCCGCATTTAATAAAAATTGGTATAACTCATTATCAATTTGAGACAATACACCCATTTTTAGATGGAAACGGTAGAATTGGGCGTTTGCTAATTCCGCTATACTTAATTTCAAATAATATACTTACAAAGCCGACTTTGTATTTATCTGAATTTTTTGAAAGAAATAGAATGCTTTATTATGATAATTTATCAACAGTCCATTTAAAAAATAATTTAGCTCAGTGGCTGAAGTTCTTTCTGGTAGGAGTGAAACAAACAGCTGAAAAATCTATATTTACTTTAAAAGAAATTATTAAATTGCGTGATGAATGTATATGTAAAATTTCTGAACTCGGAAAAAAATCAATCAATGCAAAGCATTTATTATACTTTTTATTTAAAAATCCAATAATAGATGCAAAAGATGTATCGAAAGAACTTGAGGTAAGCACCTCAACAGCAATTCGCTTTCTTGATGATTTTATCAGAATAGGAATTTTAAAAGAACGCACTGGTTTTCAAAGAAACAGGCAGTATTCTTTTGAAAAGTATATTGATTTGTTTAGGAAATAGAATTTAAAAACTCCTGAACTATAATGAATATAAGAAAATAGGAGATTTACTTTGTAAATAATAACTTCGTAGTTAATCTCCATAATAAATTATGGAGTTACTCTAATTATTAGAATAACTCCTAAATTTATTTAGGAGTTAAATGTTTGTAATTTTGTGAAATTACATTTTTTTAAAATCAGAACTATCTTAATTGCGAAATTACAAACTACAAGGCATAAGGAGTTCTGAACTTACTCTAAAATATTCTATTCAAATTAAACGTTACAAATCACAATATTGAAACTTTTTTTTATATTTTTCGTATTTTTTATTAAATTGTAAAGATTTTTTTCTATAAAATGAATATAGAGGAATTAATGAAAAAACAATTAAATATAATTGTATTTTTACTTATTATAATAAGTTACGTTAGCAATAGCCAAGTCTCCGGAACTTCACAAACATTTTCATTAAGCGATTGCTTAGAAATAGCAAGTCAAAATAACACAGAAATGATTTTGGCAAATTCAAAACTGCTTTCTTCCGGTGCAGCAGTAACAAGTGCTTTTGGTGAATTTCTGCCCTCAATTAATTTTAATATGGGTTACAATCGCCAATTAAAAGAAGAAGGAACTAAAACAATAAATGTCGGTGGACAAATCATTACAACTCCCGGCTCAGACCCAAATTCTTATTCAATGAGTGCCTACGCAAGCTATCCTATTTTTACAGGTTTTTCAAGAGAAGCAAATTATAATTTGGCACAAACAAATTTAGATTATTATAAAAGAATTGCCGAATATACTCAATCTAAAGTTATGTTAGATGTTTATCGTCAGTATTTTGAAGTTATAAAAAAACAACAGGTTGTTAAAATCCGTAGAACTGATTTAGAACTCGGACAAAAGGAATTAGAAAAAATACAAGCTACTTATGAAGCAGGCAAAGCTCACATTGGCTATGTCTATTCTCAGGAAGCTGAAGTTGGCTCTCGTGAATTAGCTTTACTCACTGCCGAAAACGATTTGAATAACACCAAAGCAGTTCTTTTAACTACGATTGGACTTTCAGCTAATATGCAGGCAAATTTTCTAGAATCTTCTATTCCTAATAGTGTTACAGAAAATCAAATTGATGAATTTCATAAAGAAGTCGGTTCTTTCGACGCCTGCATTAATACTGCATTAACGAGTAGAATTGATTATGCTGCTTCGTTTAATGGTATTGAGGCGTCAAAATCAAGCGTTACTATTGCCCAAAGCGGTTACTATCCTACTCTTTCTGCAAGTGGTGGCTGGTCTTGGACTAATCATTCTCTTTCTAAATTCAGTGAATTAGGCAATTCCTATATTGGTTTGAATTTATCTGTCCCTATTTTCGAGAATTTCAAAACAAATAGTCAGATAGAATCTGCAAAGTATCAATTAAAACAACAGGAAATTCAGCATTTTCAATTAGAGCAAAACATAAAAACTGCTATTCAAACAGCATTACTTAACTTAGAAACTGCTGAAAAACAGCTTGATATTACAGAACGAGTTCTTCGTTCTTCTGAAATGAATTACAATATATATAACGAAAGATTCAATATTGGCTCATCAAATATTAACGAATATTATGATGCAAATACTCGTTTTATTACGGCTCAGATAAATCGTATAAACGCAATATATTCTTATTATTTAGCACAAAAAGAAGTCCAATTTGCTATTGGGAAACTTAATTAATGGAGGTAAATATGAAATGTGAAAAATGCGGGAACGAATATCCCTCGCAATACTACTTTGAAACTCCTACCGTTTGCAAGGAGTGCTTTAAAAATATGTCTGAAGAAGAAAAACAATTTTACTTAGCTCAGCCGGCTCCTTATT
>DAIOVK010000140.1:0-7114 GCA_036759045.1 Kapaibacterium sp. (SeqCode)
AATATTTTAATAATTCCAAATTTATTTGGGTAACGTCAGCTCTCAAGAGGGGAATTAGATTATTTTAAAAAAATATGAGAACATACCAACCATACTATTTTTCAACTTATAATAAAAGAGAACTTTAGTTGATTTATTCATCTTTCAATGTTTCACGTGAAACAATCTGTTTCAAGTATTTAATAATGTCTTCTCTATTTTCAATCCAAATAATGTTTTCCAAAGAGCGAAACCAAGTCATCTGCCGCTTTGCGTAACGCCGAGTGTTTCTTTGAATTAAATATATTGCTTCTTCTTTTGTAATATTTCCTTTAATATATGAAAGGGTTTCTTTGTAGCCAACTGTTTGAAGTGAATTAAGAGTTTCAGGATATCCCATTTCTAAAATATTTTTTGTTTCGTTCTCTAAACCTGCTTCCCACATATTTAAAACTCTTTCATTTATTAAATCATATAGTATTTCTCTTGGCTTTTGAACTCCAAAGTAAATAATTTTAAATTCCTTTTCTTTTATACTTTGAATATGAGCGTCAGATAACTTTTTTCCTTTTGAATAATAATACTCTAATGCTCGCATAACTCTTCTTGGATTTTTGTCATCATATTTTTGAGCAGCTACGGGGTCAATTTCAACTAATTTATCATACAGAACTTCTTTTCCTTCTTTTTCTAATATTTCCTGTAAATCATTCCTGATATTTGAGTTTTCCTCGTTTTTGTCATCATCAAAAATTCCTTCGCAAAGTGCTTTTATATAAAGTCCTGTTCCACCTGTAATTACAGGGATTCTTCCTCTATTAAATATTTCACTGATTATTTCCTCTGCATCTTTTTCAAACATTCCAGCACTATAGTATTCATCAAGTTCCAAACAATCAATAAAATGATGAGGAACAATGCTTAATTCTTCTATTGTTGGTTTTGCAGTTCCGATATTTATATACTTAAATATTTGCCTTGAATCAGCTGAAATGATTTCGATATTTAAATCATTTGTAAGTTCAAGTGATATTTTTGTTTTTCCAGATGCTGTCGGTCCAGAAATAACAAGTATTATTCTATTATTTAATAAATATCTCTGTAGGTCTATATTTCTTTCCATCCTTCTTTACCAATTAAAGGAACAAATTTGAACCTTTCTTTTCTTGTTTCTTTAAAATCATTTTCAGATACTTTCTCAATTAGTAGCATATCCTGTGAAGTTCGTTCTCCAGTTGGTATTACCAACCTCCCACCTATTTTAAGCTGTTCCAAAAGCGAAACAGGAACGGCAGGAGCGGCAGCCGTTACGATAATTCCATCGTAAGGAGCAAATTCACTCCAGCCAATTGAACCATCAGCGAGCCGGGTATGTATTCTCAAGCCAAGCATTTTAAATTTATTATAAGATTTCTCATATAGTTCCTTAATCCTTTCTATTGTAAAGACTTTAGCACCAAGTAAAAATAATATACCCGCCTGATAGCCACTTCCTGTTCCAACTTCAAGTATTTTTTTACCTGGTTTAACATTCAATAAAGTAGTTTGGTAAGCAACGGTATAGGGTTGGGTAATAGTTTGCTCACATTCAATTGGTAATGCAGTATCTTCATAAGCTTTGTAATAAAAATTTGGTAGCACAAATATTTCTCTTGGTAAAATGTTAATTGCTTCTATTACTTCTGGTGATAGTTCCGGTCTTCTCTTTAAACTTTCAACCAAGCACCACCTGTTTTCATTCAAATCTTTTCGATAAAATTGGGAGAAATTAAATTCCATTATTATTTCTTATTGGGTTTATTTGACAAAAAGTCACTTAAGATTATATTTAATTTATCTTTAGGAATATCTAGAATTAACTGACCGCTTTCCGCTATAGAAATTGTACCTGTTTCCTCTGAAATAATTAGGACAACGACATCAACCTGTTCTGATATGCCAAGACCAGCTCTATGTCGCGTGCCAAGGTTGCGTCCTTCATATTTAGTTATGTTTGAAAGAGGTAAAACGCATCTTGCCGAAACTATTGTTTGTTCATTTATAATCACAGCTCCATCGTGAAGAGGTGATTTTGTATTGAATATGGAAATAAGCAGTTCTCTTGAAACTAATGCCTGCATTGGAATACCTGTTTCAATCGTCATTTGGACATTTTGAGAACGTGTAAAAATTATTAATGCTCCGGTATGTTTTTCTGATAGCTCAATTGCAGTATTTACAACTTCAGTAAGTGTTTCATTTATTTTAGATTTTGTAAACATTGTAAAGATTTGACTTCGCGTGATACGAAGCAAAAGACGACGTAACTCAGGTTGAAATAAAATAATAAAAGCAAGAAGCCATATATCTTTGATTGTTTTTAGTATCCAATTCATTGATTTTAAATTAATTGCTTCTGTTATGAATGAAAGGATTGTAAGGATAATAAGACCAAAAAGTATTTGAACGGCAATTGTATCTTTTAATGCCTTATAAATCCATAGAGTTATGCCAGCTACGATTGCTACATCTATAACATCTAATAATGAAATGCTTACAAATCCTATTTTAAATAATTCCATCATTTCTTTTCTTCTTTTTCCTTTGCTTCTCTTTCGTAAGCTTTAATTATGTCTGCAACTAACTTATGACGGACTACATCTTTGTTGTCGAAATATATAAAATCTATACTTGGTATATTTTTCAATATATTACGGGCATTAATCAAACCGGAATCCTTTTTGCTTAAAAGGTCAATTTGAGTAATATCACCGGTTACAATTGCTTTTGAATTATGACCCATACGGGTTAAAAACATTTTCATCTGAGTAATTGTTGCGTTTTGAGCTTCGTCAAGAATAATGAATGAATTGCTTAAAGTGCGACCACGCATATATGCAAGTGGTATAATTTCAATAATATTTTTCTCCATATAGCTTTTCAGCTTGTCTGGTGGTATCATATCGAAAAGCGCATCTGTAAGTGGTTTTATATATGGGTCAAGTTTTTCTTTTAAATCGCCTGGTAAAAAGCCAAGTGATTCACCAGCTTCTACTGCCGGTCTTGATAAAATTATTTTTGATACTTCATTTTTCTTTAAAGCAGATAGTGCCATTGCAACTGCTAAATATGTTTTTCCAGTTCCAGCGGGTCCAATTGCAAAAACCAAATCATTTTCAAGAACTTTCTTGTAATAGTCGATTTGCTTTTTCGTTCTTGCTCTAATGGGCTCTTTAATTCCATAATATACTATATTATTATCAGATGTTGTCTGTAATTGACTTGCCTGTGCAGAGGATTGAATTAATTCAAGCACAGTACTAACATCTTTTGCATTTAAGGAACCATTTCTTTTTAAAATATAGATTATTTCGTTGAATACTGTTTCTATAGTTTTTATTTCCTGTGGTTTGCCCCTAAGGATAATCGTATTTCCTCTTGCTGTGATTATTGATTCAAATTTATTTTCAATTAAATGAAGATATTCGTCGTTATAACCAAGAATGGAAAGCATATCAATATCTTCAAGTTTTATGCGTTTTTCGTGTAAATCCATTTAACTCCTTTTTTTATAAAACAAATAAACGAAAATTACAAATTTTTTCGCAATTATTAAACAAGATTATGAAAATATAGATTTTTGTTTAATTTTTCTTTTATCTTATTTCATTTTTCTTAATTTTTAATTAAATTATTTTTAATTTCGAGGTGAAGTGAATATTCTCACAAGTCCTTGTTATCACTACATTTGAGATTTCTCACTTAGTTCAGAATGATATTGCTACTTCTCATTCTGGCGTATGCAAGAATCCATCTTGGGAAAGCAAGTGAGCTTGCTCACGATACATTTGTGCAAGCCCAATTGCTTCATTGAAATAGATAAATTTGAATAGCGCTAATAATAAGTTGGATTCTGACATTCGTCAGAATGACGCTTAAAGTGATGTCATCTCAATTTATATTAAGGTCTTCCTTAATCAGGGAGTTCGAAATAACACTTTAATTGTATCAACGAATGTAACTTTGTATAAAATGAATTATTGGAAATTATCTTATTCTTTTTTATACGAATTGATTATAAATGGAAATTTTCTTTTATAAATTTTGATTTGTTCTGCATTTTCTTTAATTTTAAAATTAAAATGGAACAATAAATATTAGTAAAAATATGATTATTAAAGCATCACAAAAAATAAATAAAATAAATAGTAGTATATATAAATTTTATAGTTTATTGGCTCTATTGCTGATATTTTCATCATCATGCCTCTTTTGTGGTCAGGATTCTTTAAAAACGGGAAATAAAAATTTATATCAAAATCCAATAAACGAGTTAAAGAAAGATATAGAAAGCATAATAAATATACCTGATTTTTCAAATGCTTTCATTGGGGTTTGCATATTATCACTTGAAACAGGCGAATATATATTCAATAAAAATGAGAATAATTGCTTTGTTCCGGCATCAACGAATAAAATAATAACAACAGCAGCGGCTCTTGATTATCTCGGTTCAGATTTCAGATACAACACACCAGTTTATTTAGATGGCAAAATATCAGAAAATGGTGAATTTACAGGAAATATCATAATTCGCGGTAGCGGCGACCCTACTATTTCGAAACAATTCCATAGTGATGCATTTGAGGTTTTCAATGAATGGGCTGCTGTTTTAGACTCAATAGGGATTAAATCTATAAGAGGAAATATCATTGCTGATGACCGATATTTTGATAGTAACGTTTATCCGCCGGGCTGGTTCAATGACGATATGGTTTATTCTTACTCACCACAAATTACTGCACTGGCTTTTAACGATAACAAAATTGACGTTACAGTTAAAACCGGAGAAAAAGTTGGTGAACAGGCAAAAATTATTACTTATCCAATTGGAACAAATATTTTTATATCAAACAGTATAACTACTCTTCCTTTATCTGAACCCACAAATATTGTTCCTAATAGAATAGAACGAACTGACATAATTGAACTTAAAGGTGGAATCAGCTTAGATAGCTCAATTTCAAAAGAATTCAACATTTCAATAGCAGTAGAAGACCCATCGATTTTTTTTCTTAACAATTTCAAGAATTCAATAGAAAACAGGAAAATTGCTTTTCGCGGGTCACTAATAAATATTGATGATTTTACTGATGATATTGAATATTTTGACAAACAGCCGATATGTGAATACAATTCACCACCTCTATCAGAAATTATTCAAGTCGTCAATAAAAAAAGTCATAATTTAGCTGCAGAACAGCTTTTTAAAACAATTGCAAAAGAAACGACCGGCTTTGGTAGTTTTGAAAAAGGAACCGAGCAAATAAAAAAATTTGTTGCTAAAAATGGAATTTGTCCAGATAATATTTCAATTGTAGATGGTTCTGGTTTATCAAGATTAAATTTAATTTCACCCATCTACCAGGTGAATTTATTAAGCTCAATTTATAGAAGTGATTATAAAGATGTGTTTCTCGAATCACTTGCTGCTCCCGGCCAAGATGGTACGCTTAAAAAGAGAATGCTTTCTTCAAAAGCTGAGCATAATGTAATTGCTAAAACCGGAACAATGACAAATATTTCAGCTATTTGTGGATATGTGAAAACAAAAGATAACGAAATGCTTGCTTTTTCAATTATGTTGCTTAATTTCCACTCTCCACTTTCTTTAACCTATAATCTGCAGGATTTAATTTGTATGCGGCTTGCAAGTTTTTCTAGATATTAATTCACTAAAACATTATGAAATTAAAAAGAAAAAAGTAAAAATTCTGTTCGAGCTTGTATAACTTTTAAGCATTTTAAATTAAGAATTCCAAACTCCTTGTAGTTTTTATTTTGCATATTTTAAATATGAGATTAAATTCTTAAAAGAGCATTATCATAAGTCATTAGTTATTAGTCATTAGTAGTTAAAAAATAATATCCAATGACTAATGACCAATAACTAATAATCAGGATATTAGTAAAATGTGAAAATACTAATTACAAGGCAAATCTCATGACCTCTTTATATTCGTTATGGAATCAGAATTTATGAATAATCTTATTTAAAATTCAGTATTTTTGAATTTTATGAACTGTATTTATTCAGAAATTAATTTTTTCGTATATTCTGAAGTTCAATATCTAAAGAATTGATTATTATTAAAGAAATGCAACAAAAAAATGGGAACAAAGAAGTTTTGTGTAATAGGACTTGGGCATTTTGGTTTCAATTTATCAAAAATCCTTTCGGAAGCAGGTGCAGAAGTGCTTGCTGTAGATAATCATCAGGATAAAATTGATTTACTTGCCGATAAGGTAACTCACGCAGTTTGTATGGATGCAACCGATAAGAGAACCATGCAAAGTTTAGGTTTAAATGAAATGGATGCAGTAATAGTTGCAATTGGTGAAGGTTTTGAAAGTTCTTTGCTTGCTACTGCAATAATACAGGAAATTGGTGTAAAAAAAATTTATACGCGTGTCATAACTCCTATACACGAAAGATTACTAAGATTAATGAATATAACTGATTTGCTTGTACCTGAAGCGACAGCTGCTGCTCAACTCGCTTCCCGCTTGCTTATTCCGGGTATAATTGAGTCGTTTTCATTAAGTAAGGATTATGGTATTTTTGAAATTAATGCCCCTAAAAATTTTATAAATAAAACTTTAATTGAAATTGATTTGAGAAAGAAATATTTACTAAATTTAGTTACAATTAAGAGAGTTAAAAAAAGTCGTGGACTGCTTACTTTAGGAGAGCATGAGGAAATAGATGTATTCGGAGTTCCTACTCCTGAATTGAAAATTTTAGAAAACGACATACTTGTTCTTTTTGGTAACGAAAAAGATGTCAGTAAACTTTTAGTAGGTTAGTTGAGAATAAACTATTTTGTTCTCAACAACTTCAGAACTCCTGACCACATATCGAAAATAAAGGAATTAGGAGAATTGACTCGTAAAGTCAGAACTCCTGACCCCATAACGAAAATAAAGGAGTTAGGAGATTTGCCTCGTAAAGAACAATTGCGCAGTTAATCTCCCAAATAAATTTGGGAGTTACTCTAATTATTAGAATAACTCCTAAATTTATTTAGGAGTTATATGTTTGCAATTTTTTGAAATTAAATTATTTTTTATATCAGAAACATATTAAATGCGCAAT
>DAIOVK010000141.1:0-7100 GCA_036759045.1 Kapaibacterium sp. (SeqCode)
TACTTTCGCTCCAATTTGAGGAGCGGAAAAATTGGAAAGTCCACCAAGAAATGCACCTATTGGAGTTCTAACAGCAGATAAGATTACAGAATTCATATTTTTAATATTTTCTTCATTCATTTAAAAAATAATAAGTTAATAAAATTATTTCAGGGAAAAAAGTGAAAAAAAAGTTCAATATAGATATTTTTTATTAATTTTGTAATTGTTATGAATGTAAATATTTTTTTAATAAAAAAAATAAGGAATAAATAATGTCTCAAAAACAAAAACCTTGGGCTGAGCCGTATAAAATTAAAATGGTTGAGCCATTGAAAGTAACAACTCCAGAATACAGACGTGAGAAAATTAAAGAAGCAGGATACAACACATTCCTACTACATTCTGAAGATGTTTATATTGATTTACTTACCGATAGTGGAACAAACGCAATGAGTGATTATCAATGGGCTGGAATGATGCTCGGAGATGAAGCTTATGCCGGAAGCAAAAATTATTACTATCTTGAAGCAAATGTTCAAAAATATTATGGTTACAAACATTTAGTTCCAACACACCAGGGACGTGGCGCCGAGCATATGCTTTCAAAAGCATTGATTAAGCCGGGCGATTATGTTCCCGGAAATATGTATTTTACTACTACCCGTCAACACCAGGAGCTTTCCGGTGGTACATTCGTTGATGTTATTATCGACGAAGCACACGAAGCAAAGGGAACCCACCCATTCAAAGGCAATATTGATATTCAAAAATTTGAAAATTTAATCAACAAAGTTGGTGCAGATAAAGTTGCTTATATTACTGTTGGTGCACCAGTGAATATGGCTGGCGGACAACCTGTTTCTATGGAAAATATGAAACAAGTTCACGCACTTGCAAAAAAACACGGGATTAAAGTTGTTTTAGACGCAACACGTAATATGGAAAATGCCTATTTTATTCAACAACGTGAGCCCGGCTATCAAAATAAATCTATTGCAGAAATACATAAAGAATTTTGCTCTTATTCTGATGCAGCCACAATGAGCGGTAAAAAAGATTTACTCGTTAATATCGGTGGTTTTGTTGCATGCAATGACTGGGATTTATTCGAGGAATTAAGAAATATGGTCGTAGTTTATGAAGGTCTTCATACTTATGGCGGATTAGCTGGACGCGATATGGAAGCAATGGCACGCGGTATGGAAGAAGCATTAAATGATGATTATATGGCTTCAAGAATTAAGCAAGTTGCTTATTTTGGTAACTTACTTTTAGAAGCTGGTGTTCCTATTGTTGAACCAATCGGCGGTCATGGAGTTTTCATTGATGCAAAACGCTTTTATCCTCATATTCCACAAACTGAATTTCCTGCACAGGCACTTGCCGCCCACTTATTCGTAGATTCAGGTATTCGTGCAATGGAACGTGGTATCGTTTCTGCTGGCAGAAATAAAGTTACCGGCGAAAATAATATGCCAAAATTAGAATTAGTCCGTTTGACCATTCCTAGAAGAGTTTATACTCAATCTCATTTCGATTTTGCTGCCCATTGCATCGCTGAACTTTATCAAAAACGCGACTCTGCAAAAGGTTTGAAGATGGTCTATGAACCAAAATACTTACGTTTCTTCCAGGCAAGATTCGAATCTCTCTAAATTTTTCTATATTTTAATTGAAATGCTTATCCGCTTATTATTTGTGGATAAGCATTTTTTTTATTTAAACTGTTTATACCTCCTTCCAAAGTTGAACTTGGGAAGGAGTTTTTTTTATATTCCACTTTTGAGAGGGACAGGGGTGTTCTTGTTATGTTTGGTTATTGGGTTATTGAGTTATTGAGTTATTGAGTTATTGAGTTATTAGGTTATTGAGAATTGGGAATTCGTCATTCGTAAAGAAAAAAAATACAAATGACCAATGACTAATAACCAAAAACCATAAACCATAAATAATTAATAATTAATAATTAATAATTAATAATTAACAATTATTTATTAATTTGCAGTATTCGAAAAAAATCTGAAGTAAATATGTTTACAAAAGAAGAAGCAAAGGAAATTGTAAGGAAAATTGTAGAACGTTTTGAGTATCACCTTGACGAATACAAAAAAGGCAATTACAACGAAACTCAAACACGCAACGACTTTATTAATCCATTCTTTGAAGCACTCGGCTGGGACATCAACAACAAGCAGGGACTCGCCGAAAGCTACCGCGAAGTAATCCACGAAGACAAAATCAAAATCGGAGGGCATACAAAAGCTCCCGATTACTGCTTTACGATTTATGGACAGCGGAAATTCTTTGTTGAAGCAAAGAAACCAAGCGTTTCAATAAAAGAAAACACCGACCCTGCTTATCAACTGCGGCGATACGGGTGGAGTGCTAAAATGCCGATTTCCATTATTACCGACTTTGAGGAACTTTCCATTTACGATTGCACAATTAAGCCAACTCCACAGGACAAAGCTTCCGTTGCCCGCATAAATTACCTTACATATAAGGATTACCTGAAAGAATTTGATTTTCTTTGGGATACGTTTTCAAAGGAGATGGTTCTCAAGGGCAGTTTCGATAAATTTATAAGTTCGAATAAAGGGAAAAAAGGCACCGCTGATGTTGATGCTGAGTTTCTAAAATCATTAGATAGCTGGCGGGATTTGTTGGCAAGGAATATCGTTAATCGTAATAAGGAAATTGACGAGGATACTTTGAACTTTTCCTTACAAAAAATAATGGACCGCATGATTTTTCTGCGAATTTGTGAGGACAGAGGCATTGAACCAGAAAATACTTTGTTTGAAACGATTGGCTCAAACATTTATGAAAAGCTGAAGACAATTTTCCATATAGCAGACCAAAAGTATAATTCCGGGCTTTTTGATTACCGTAAGGATAGCATTACTGACAGTTTGAGCTTTGATGATATAGTTTTGAAAACAATTATTGAGGAAATGTATTATCCAAAATGCCCTTACGAATTTTCCGTAATTCCTGTTGAAATTCTTGGACATTCTTATGAGCAGTATCTTGGCAAGGTTATCCGCATTACTCCCGGTCATATAATCAAGATTGAAACTAAGCCAGAGGTTCGTAAAGCTGGCGGTGTCTATTATACTCCGCAATACATTGTTGATTACATTGTGAAAAATACTGTTGGAAAGATTGTTGAAGAAAAAACTCCTGAAGAAATTGCAGTCATAAGGATTTGCGACCCTGCTTGCGGTAGTGGTTCTTTTTTGCTCGGTGCTTATCAGTTCCTTTTGGATTGGCATAGAGATTACTACAAAAACAATGATATTAAGAAAAAGGAAAAATTTCTCACTCCTGATGGAAACCTTACTACTGCTATAAAAAAGCAAATTCTTCTAAACAACATTTTCGGAGTGGACATTGATACAAACGCTGTTGAAGTTACGAAACTTTCTTTAATGCTGAAAGCTATGGAAGGCGAAAGCAATGCGTCAATAAATGAGCAGATGCAGCTATTTCACGAAAGAGTACTGCCCACTTTGGATAACAACATAAAAAGTGGAAACAGTTTGATAGATATGGATTTTTACGATAGCCAGATTGATTTTGAGCCGGGAGTGGAAAAGAAAATTAAACCGTTTAACTGGGAAAGTGCGTTTCCTCAGGTGTTTAAAGAGAAAATTATTGGTGAAAATAAAGAAATATTTCATATTACTTGGGTTACATACAATTCAAGAGTAAGTCAAAGAATGACTGAATACAAAAATGTAATTATAAAACGAAGAATCAACAAGGGGTTGCAACCCCTTGTTGATAAACGAGAATTAACCGTTGAAGAAGAAATTGAAATTACTAAATATTTGAAATCTATTATTGAAGAAGATAATCTTAATGTAATTGAATTTAATATTTGCAAAGACCATATTCATATACTTTTAGCAATAGAACCAAAACTAATTGATAATACTATTAGAAAATTAAAAGGTAAAACAACTCAGTTGTTTAAAGAAAATCATAATATTGATAATGAATATCATATTTGGGCACAAAAATTTGATTTAATAAAAATCAATGATGAAATACAACTTTCTAATGTTCTTAATTATATAAAATTTAATCGTCAAAAACATTTACTACCCGAAAATGAAGAACTCAAACAAATAATAGATTCATTTTTAAAACCAGTAAATTTAGCTGTTTTACCGAAAGTAATAAAGGGTGGTTTCGATGTGGTTATTGGTAATCCACCGTATGGAGCAGAATTAGATAAGCATTCTTTTGAATATCTAAAGAAAAAATACCCTATTGGAAATACAGATACTGCTGCATTGTTTATGATTTTATCTCAAAATCTTTTGAAAGAAAAAGGTTATAACGGTTTCATTATTCCGAAACCTTTTACTTATGCTTCAAATTGGGCAAAGACCAGAGAAATTATTTTATCTGATATAATAACAATTGTTGATTGCTCTAAAGTTTGGAAAGAAGTAAAATTAGAAATGTCTGTTTATATAGCACAGAAAGAAAGTTCAAGATATTCATTTGAATCTTTTATTAGAAAGAATGAAACTTTTATATTAATTGCTAATGTTGAAAAAAACTTATGCAATGAATTTGGTTTTATATTAAATGGTGTAAGTGAAAAAGAAATAGAAATTGGAAAAAAAATAAAAAACAATCCTTTAACATTAAATGATATAACAATTAACAAACAAGGTATTCCAAACCAAAAGTATACTCAAAATGAAATCAGTGACTTTATGGTTATTGGAGGTGCTGAACTTAAAAGATATGGAAGTGTATCAAAGATTAAAGGTTTTATTTCAAAAGAATATATAACTGATGAATGTGCTTTCATTAAAGAAGATTCAATATTTGTTCAAAGAATTGTTGCACACATTGAAAATCCAAAACCACATATAAAAATTATTGCTTCTGTTTTTGATAAAATTGATTTATCTAAAAATATTATAGTAAATACTGTAATTCAATTACATAATAAAAGTAACTTGTCAAAGAATTATATCCTTGGATTAATTAATTCAAAATTAATCAGCTGGTATTCATATAAATTTATTTTTGCAAATGCAATAAGAACAATGCAATTCTATAATCCAACAACTTCAAGAATCCCCATTCCCCAGTCTCCAGCCCCCGAAACCCAGAACCGTCTCGTTTCTCTTGTCGAAACAATGCTTCAGCTCAACAAAGATTTGCAGAATGCGACTTTACCCGAACAAAAGGAGCAGTTGCAAGCCCGCATTTCCTACACCGACAAGAAAATCGACACCCTCGTTTACCAGCTCTACTGCTTAACTGAGGAGGAAATTAGGTTAGTGGAAGGGGAATAGGGAGATGGGAAATAATATTAAAACATATCACAGATTTTTAGACGAAGCTGGCGATACAACTTTTTACGGCAAAGGAAGAAATGTAATAATTGGCGAAGATGGTGTATCAAAATCTTTTATTATTGGTATGGTAAAGTTTAAAGAACCATTAGAAGATGTTAGAATCAAAATCAATGAACTTCGTAATAAGATTTTGAATCATAATTATTTAAATAAAGTGCCAAGCATAAGAAAAAAAATACAAAACAATAATTATTATTTTCATGCAACAGATGATATACCTGAAGTCAGGATGTTGGTATATGAATTAATAGCAGGGATTAATTGTAGTTTTGAAGCAGTTGTTGGAAGGAAAATACCTGCCTTATTTGAAAAGAAACACAGTTCTAAAGAAAATGAATTTTATGCTGATTTATTATCCCATTTATTAAAGAACAAATTTTCAAAAGAACAAAAGTTAGTTTTAAATATTTCAGAGCGTGGTTCAAGCACTAATAATAGTAACCTTCAATTTGCATTACAAATAGCAAAAATGAGATTTCAAAGCAATAATGAAGAAAAAGAAATAATATCAAATATTCAATTCAACATACAGAATCACACTAAAGAGCCGTTATTAAATATTGCTGATTATTTTTGTTGGTCTATACAGAGAATATTTGAAAGAGGTGAAATTCGTTATTACGACTACATTTCTGATAAAGTATCTCAAGTAATAGATTTATATGATTCATCTAAATATTCAAATTGGGAAAATTATTATGGAAAGAAAAATAAGCTGACAAGCGATAATATTATAAAATAAAATGTCCGCTTTTATGCTAAGCTCGTTTTTCGAGCGACGACATGGAGTCGACTTTCACATAAAGCAGACATTTACAAAACAAATTTACAAATAAAATATTATTTAACAAAAAAATTTTTCCTCTATAGTCACAAACCCTTCTTTCCTACAAATTTCAAAGTCAGAAAAAACTTCTGACTTTAGGGAAAAAGACGCAAAGCAGTAAGTTGGAGTCCATCTGTGGGAAAAGAATATCCCACCAGGGATTATATTATTGTAGTAAATGATTTCCGTTCCCAGTGTTATCCCGCCAGGGATTAAATTATGCAAACCCATATAATCTAATCCCTGACGGGATAAATCAATTTCAGTGGTTCATTTTTTCTACAAATATTTAATCCCTTGCGGGATAAAAGAAAGAATAAAAGATTTGCAACACTTTCAAAGTGTTGGACATCTGCCGAGAATAAAACACCCTTAGAGACAGGTCTCAGACCTGTCTCTACAAAATAACCAAAACAAAAATATCCGTAGAGACGCAGCATGCTGCGTCTCTACAAAAACAAAATAAAAAAAAGCAACGTAGTTGCGTTATTGTAATAGATGCGGATTTGTAATGAATAGCCACGAGCTTTAGCTCGTGGAAATGGTTTGATGGGGGAGTTATATTTTTCCTTTCCACGAGCTAAAGCTCGTGGCTATTTAAACCTTTTCCTCTCCTTCCAAAATTGAATTTTGGAAGGAAAGTTTCCTTTCCAAGTTCAACTTGGGAAGGAGTTTCAAAAAAATTATTTCCAAAAAAATATAATTCCGCTTGCATTGTTTAAAAAAATTTTATTAATTTTTCATTGAGATTTTTGCATAGTTGATATATTTGAATGAAAATAAAGGGCTTATTCTCTTTTCGTGTTGCTGTAATAGTGCGTTTCAAGTAGTTTTTTAATTTTAAAACAGCGTTTTTAGGTCTTCGTAATGAGTTTTTAGGTCTTCGTAATGAGTTTTTAGGTCTT
>DAIOVK010000142.1:0-7084 GCA_036759045.1 Kapaibacterium sp. (SeqCode)
AATAAACACCAAAAATCAATAAACCTTATTACCTTATTTTACAATTTCTTTCACAAATAAATTTTATAAGAATTTTGTCATCTCCATTTAAATAAAGCACTTGCTTTATAGTGGGGTTTCGGAATGACACATTTTCTGGGTAATTTGAAATTATTCTTTACGAGGCAAATCACCTAACTCCATTATTTTCGTTATGGAGCCAGGAGTCTGAATTTGAAAAAAAGAAATTACTTGACCTGCTATCATTTTGTGAGTAAACTCATAATGCCTTCAATTACTAAATTCTCTCTGTATTCGATTTTATATTTTTCTTTTCGCAATTTAGGATAAATAAAGTGGGAATAACCACCAGTAATTATTCCATTCAATTTTTTTATTTGTTCTTTTTGTGAAAAGCATTTGATAGCTTCTTTAACGCCCCCCAAAACAGAAAAAATGATTCCTGCAGAAATCGCATCGTCTGTATTTTTTCCGATTTGCTCAATTTCCCAGTTGGTTTTTATATTCTGCAATGCTTCAGTGTGTTTGGAAAGTGATTTTAACTGAGTGAATACACCGGGGAAGATTACCCCACCTTCACAAATATTATTTTGGTTAACGAAATTGACTGTTACTGCTGTTCCGCAATCTATTGTGAAAAAAGGTGGTTTTATGTAATTTGCGGCAGCCATTAAACCTAATTTACGGTCTGTTCCCATTCCACTTATTTGGCTGAAATCAATTTTTTTGTAACCATCTAATATTTTCTCTGCTGCTATAGCAGTAATATTTTTTAAAGGAAAAATTACATTTAAAAAGAAGTCTTTCTTTTTGTTACTAACAGAGGAAATGGCAATTACAATTTCATCATTAGAAAACACTTTGAATACTTGTCTTATATGCCTTATGCTATTCTTGCTATATTCAAAAGAATAGCAAGCGTTATCAATAAGAATTTTTAATCGGCTATTCCCAATATCAGCAGCAGCAAGTTTCATTTTTAAGTAAGTGTTTTTTAGTTGTAATCAATAATATCTTTCTAACATTTTACTTCTCAACAGAGAAATAAATGTGGTAAGTAATTTGATAAAACGATAAGTAAGTAAGATTATTTTGATTAATAATCAAATGGGCAACAGGACAGGATTTATGCCCGGATTGTTTGTATGAGAACAGCTATTAAATTATTCAACCAAGTCCATTTTGTTGAGATTTGAAAGATGGGGTTGGTGGAATTTATATATTATACAATTATTAATTCTTTTAAATCATAATACTTAAGCTCATTTCTAATAAAATCAATTAGTTTTTCTTTATGAAATTCTAACCACTTAACATTATTTCCTTCATATAAATGTATTTCCCATTTATACCTATGAGCAAAGCGAGGTTTTACATCCCACTTAATATCTGAAACTGCTTGACAATGATAAAACATATTAACAACTCTACACAGCACTTCCCCGAAATTCTCTGCTTTTGAAAGCCCAAATAATTCAATTTCTGATTTAGGTGATAATAATGGGGTTTTATACACTCTAAAATTCAATTCATTTACACCTTTGTAACTATTACAAACGTTACATAAAGTCTGTGAATTATTTAAACTTGTTTCACCTCCAAATTTAAATGGGGTTATATGGTCAACTTCAAATTTAACACGTCTTCCTTTATTTCTTTTTTTTCCGCAACATAAACAAATATAATTGTCACGTTTAAATACTTGTTCTTTTTCTTGTTCAGTTAATTCTCGTTGGACTAAATTAACTTCAGGTGGATTTATTATTATAGATGATGGATTTGATTTATAAATCTCAATTTGAATAATTCTATTTCTTTCTGCATCAAATGCTGTTTTAAACCTGTGATAGCTTTTATAGAAAATTTGCCATAAATAACTTGGATTATTGTATATATGTATCAATTTTTCCTGGACTACAAATTCATTAAATTCAAGTAAATCTTTAGCAATTTTACTTAAATCATGATTATTTCTTTCATCAAAACTATAGAAAGTTGGTTCTTTTTTTGCTTGAGCAATATGGCGAACTAACTTGATTAGGTCTAAATCAAGCGTTTTACTAATATTATCTTCTTTGCTAAAATACTTTTCAACCCATTTATCTGCTTGTAATTTTGCTATGACATCATCTAATTTATCATCTTCATATTCAGCAGGTATGTTATTTTTTATTTCAGAAATAAATGTTTTGAACTTTTGTTGATTTTTTTCAAATACTACTGCATATTCAGTAAAAAGGTTTGTTTCTTCGTCAACTGAAATTAATGATTCAGTTTCATACCAGCCAATTGGAATATTATCAAGGAATGGATCTTCTGAAAATACTATACCATTTTCAATTTTTCTGGTTAAATCTTCAACAAGTTTAATTGAAATATATTCTAAAGGATAATGGCCTTTTGTTACAGGTTTTTCCTCTTCAATTTCACCTTGATATTCTGGAAAAGCAAAATTGATAACTTTTTTCCAGTTATCTACAAAGAATACAATATTTGCAGTTTCTTTATTTAAACCACCACCAGCTTTTTTCCCTCTTAAAGCTCTTCCAATCATTTGTGTGAGAAGTATTTTACTTGTTGTTTGACGTGTAATGAAAACTGTATTTACATCAGGAACATCTGTTCCTTCTGATAGCATACGGACATTAATTAAAACATCAATTTTGTTATTTTTAAAATCATTTAAAATTTTTGAGTTTTCCGTATTTGTTTTTTTATTGCGTTCATTAGCATTTTTTTCTTTTGAATCAATATGAGTATAAATTGAATCAACTTTTATTGGTATGTTTTTTTCTTTTGCCTTTTTTAGCATATTTTCTTTGATATAAACACATTGATACCATCTATCTGCAAAAATAATTGTTTTGCCATAAGTTTTATAATTAGAAAGATACTCATTGATTATGTAATCGTTACGACCGCTATCAGAAGCTATTCTTTTAATTAGATAATCAGGCAAATCCTTATGTTGTCTCACTAATGAATCATATAAATCGTCGTCAACTTCAATTTCCTCCCCTGTATTTCTTTGTATATATTCAGGAACAGCAAGAATATTTTGTTTTATTAAACTAGATTTATCAGCTTGATAAATTATTTTATCTTTAAAAATTTCCCAGAGCCAACCTCTTCGCATTTCATCTGTATAAGTTGGTGTAGCTGTTAAACCAAGAAAATAAGAATTAGGTATAATATCTCGTATGCCTTGTGTTATTTTGCTACCGCCAATTAAAAGATTACGGCAACCATAAGCAGGTGAATGATGGGCTTCGTCTAAAACTAAAAACAAGCGATTTTTACTACAATTATATAAAAAGGATTCAAAAGCAGTTTTTCTTTTATTGCCATTGCTATCCAAAGCTTCTGTTTCAATGTTGCTTATAGCTGTTTGCGTTGTAATGATTAGGATATCATCAGTTTCTTGAATTTGTGAAGCACTACTATGTTCAGGGTCACTTGATACTACGCGTATATTTATTGTTTTCCTTTGTGGGTGTGCTTCTAATAAATTAGCTACGAATGTTTCGTAAGCTTGAACTAATAGATGTGCGGTATTTGCTAACCAAAGAACTTTAATTTTTTTGGTCAAAACATTTGAACAAATCCAACGAACTGAAGTAAATGTTTTTCCAGCTCCTGTTGGTAATACTAAAATCCCACTTTTATGATTATTATCAGAAAATTTAAACAATGAAGACATTTTTTCAAATGCATCTTTTTGATGTTCAAATGGATTTTTGGGTAAATAATTAGGATTTTCCTTGCTAAGCTTTTCTAAATCGAATGAACAATACATAAAGTCTCTTTTTTATTATATAGAAATTTTTTATTTTTTTGTAATACTTCGAGAAAATAGTAATAAATAAATTTTATTGATGCAAATAATTATAATAATTTATTAATTTCTCAATTAAATTATTTTGATTTTGCAAAATAATAAAATATATCATTTATTGCAAATAAAACAGAAAGTTAATCAAAAAAAGCCACCCTTCTCAAACAAAAGGCAGCACATAATTTGAACTTTACTTTATATAATTGAAATTATACAAGATTGATAAATACTGCTTACAATTTGTCTAATAATTGCATTTATTAATATTCTTTGCAATTAATTATATTTATCGTAATTTTGCATTGTAAATAAAAGCGGAACTATGATAAAAAAGATATTTTTTTGGATATTAAAGATAATAGGAGCATTTTTACTTCTTTCAGTGCTAACAGTATTGCTTTATAAATTTATCAATCCTCCAATCACTCCCTTGATGGTAATAAGAGTGGTTGAAGGAGCATTAGACGGAGAATTAGTTGGAATAAGCAAAGAATGGAAAAGCTATGATGAAATCTCCAAAAATGTATTTAAAGCAGTAGTTTCTGCAGAGGATGCCCGATATATGAAGCACGGCGGTTTTGATTGGAAAGCTATTGAAAATGCAAAGAAATTCAATGAAAAGCATAAAGGCAAAAAAGTCCGCGGAGCAAGCACAATATCAATGCAGACTGCTAAGAATGTATTCCTTTGGCAAAGTAGAAATTATGTGAGAAAAGCATTGGAAGCATACTTTACAGTTTTAATAGAATACATTTGGGGCAAGCAAAGAATACTTGAGGTTTATGTTAATGTAATAGAGATGGGAAATGGCGTTTATGGGGTTGAAGCTGCCTCGCAAAAATATTTTCAAAAGAGTTCGGAAAAATTAACAAAACGAGAAGCTGCATTAATAGCTGCTATATTGCCCAATCCCCGTTACTGGTCGCCGGCTGCTCCGACTTCCTATTTGGAAAAAAGGCAGAGTTTCGTTCAAGGCAGAATGAATTCTGTTCCAATACCAAAAGCAGATTAATCTGGTTCATAATCTAAGTTAATAACTGTTCGTTCTCCACACTTGCAAAGTATTTCAATGCTCGTTATTTCGTTTCTGCTATTTCTGTTAATTAGCATTGTTGAGTTTCCAGAATTATGGTTTGTTTCGCCCGGTATTTCGTCAGAAATTTCTATAAAACCCATATCTTGTTTTACATTTTCACCCGGTATTCTGTTGGAATTTGCTATTCCAGAGTCTTTTCCTGAAATGTTAGGTAAAATTAAAAAGTCTTTAAAATTCTTTTTTAATAATAACTCTTCATCTGTTGGTATATCTATAAAATTATCATTAGAAAACTCGTCTTTAAATTTTCTATTCAGATAGTCTTCTTCGGAATATTTCAATAAAGCATCAATATCAACTTCTTTTGAATTATTATTTCTTTTCTTATTATTGTCTTCGTCATCTTGATTATAACGATTTACAACATCATCGCGGTTGAATTCCTCTTCAAATGGATTATTTTCAATTTTAGCAGCCATTTTATTTAAATTTAAGTTAGAAAATTATTGATTGTTGTTATTATAATATTTAATGAGTCTTGTAAAGTTTTGTAAATTGTAACCCCAGACAAAGCAAGTGCTTTATTTAAATGGAAATGACATAAATTTACCCTTTCATTCAGGTCGCAGCGAAGAATCCAGAGAATAGTGGTTCCAAAATTATTTTTCTGGATTCTTCACTACGCTTCAAAATAACAAGAGAAAATGAATTTTTAGAACTCCCCATAAACTAATCATTTAACTCTTATCATTAACAATTAACAATTAATAATTAACAATTAATTAATTACCAAAAATTTCCTTAATAAAGTTACTAATTTCATTAACATTAAGTATTTCATCAGCGGCGCCTGCATCAATAACAGATTTAGGCATCCCAGCAATAGTGCAGGATTCTGGCGATTGAGCTATAACATACCCCCCAATAGAATGAAGTTTTTCAAAAGATTTTTGTCCGTCGTTGCCCATACCAGTCATAATAATTCCAAGAGCGGATTTTCCATAAACTTTTATTATTGAATCAAACATATAATCCACAGAAGGTTTAAACAAGTAAGAATTTTCTTCAATTAATTCAATAGAAAGTTTTTTTGTTATAATCACCTGAAAGCCACCGGGAATAATAAAAACAGTACCTGAAAAAAGTTTATCACCTTCTTCAGCTTCTTTGACTTTAATTTTGCAGGTAGAATCTAAACGCTGGGCTAAGGATTTTGTAAATTTAGGAGGCATATGCTGGACGATTACTATAGGAACTGAGATGTTCTCAGGTAAATTAACTAAAAGCTCATTTAAAGTTTTAGGTCCTCCGGTAGAAATCCCTATGCCAATAATACCGATTTCATTAGCTTTAGGTCTGGGCTTGTTAGATTTATTAGTTTTACTGGTTTCGTTAGCTTTGCTTTTTGAGGCAATCTGGTAAGAAAAAGCACCTGTATTTACTTTTGTCGTTGCTGAAGACATACGTCTTAAAAGGCGCATTCTTATTAATTGGTTTTTTAAATTATCATTTTTTCCAATAGATAATACTTTATTTAAGACCTCATCACGCAAAGAATCCATCTCCTGAAAAGCCGGACGTTTAGCAATAAAATCGACCGCCCCTTCAGATAAAGCTTCAACAGTTGTATCTGCTCCTTCTGATGTTAAGGTACTAAACATAATAACAGGAGTAGGATATTTACTCATAATTTCCTTAAGAGCATCCAAACCATTCATAACTGGCATTTCTATGTCCATTGTTACTACATCTGGCTTTAATTCCAATACTTTTTCTACAGCTTCTTTACCATTTTTTGCAGTATCAATAACTTCAATATCAGGATGATTTAAAATCCTTACTATTGCCTGCCTCATAAAAAATGAGTCTTCTACTACCAAAACCCTTACTTTAACCATACCATTTCAATCTTTGTTCTCCTACTAAATTTATAAACGTAAAAAATTACTAAAAAGTTTAATTTTTTTTTATTTTTAAGGATTAAGATTAGTATTACATTGTATTTAAAGTATTTAGAATTATTTTCTTTTTAATATATATATATTCCCATTATTCTATCTTTTTATATCTATTATTAATATTTGTTGAAAATTCTCTATTGCATAAAATGTTGGACCCATCAAGATTTGAGGTGGACATTCTATATTATTTAGATTAATTTTTTCGTCACTTTTGAAATTAAAACTGATTTTTCCTTTTTTTAAGAAAAAAAC
>DAIOVK010000143.1:0-6977 GCA_036759045.1 Kapaibacterium sp. (SeqCode)
TCTTTCATTTTATGCAACAAATCCAATTCCCCTCTTGAGAGGGGCAGGGGTGTGTTCTTTTTCCTGTTTATATCTGAAGCAATTCCAAGGAGATAAACGATAATAAGCAAATGTTTTCTCTTTAATCAGAAAGTGCTTTTTAAATAAGGGAATAATAACACACCCCTTTAATCCCCTCTCAAGAGGGGAATAAGAAAAGCGGAATAAAAAAACATATCATTCATGCCCTGCAAATGAGGGAAATGGTAATTATTTTACAAAATAAAAAGCGTTTGATACAAGTTTTGTTAATAATAGTACATTAGGTAAATGAGTAAATTATGAATATTTCTGAAAGTATAGTATTAGCATTAGATTCAGTCGGGAAAAATAAACTCCGTGCTGTCCTTACTCTTTTAAGCATATCTATTGGTGTTTTTGCTATAATAGGGGTTGGGACGCTTGTTTCTTCAATCGACAATGCTGTTTCCGGAGAACTATCAAGTTTAGGAGAAAGCACTTTTATAATAAAAAGAACTCCCAGCATACAAATGGGCGATACATGGAGAAAATACAGGAAAAGAAAATCGATATCTTATTCAACGTATAAAGAGTTCCGAAAGCAGATGACAACAACTAATTTAATCAGTGCTGAAAGCTATTCCGGTGGTAATACCATAAAAGCTGGTAATTTAAGCACTGACCCTGATGTTTCGCTTACCGGTGCTGACGAAAACTACTTCGGGAACAATAATGTTACTGTTGGAGAAGGTCGGGCTTTTTCTGTCGATGATATTTCTTTCAATCGTAATGTCGCAGTAGTTGGTAATGATGTCGTTGTAAAAATATTTCCTAATGAAAATCCAATTGGGAAAAAGATTGCTATAAAAAACCAAAGCTTCACAATTATTGGAATACTCGAAATTAAAGGTGCTGTTCTGGGGCAAAGTCAGGACAATCAGGTCATTGTGCCAATTTCACAGTTTCTAAAGTATTACGCAGATTGGTGGGAAGAATCTGTTACTATTTCTGTAAAAGCATTTAGTAAAGAACAACTTGAAGCAACCGTTGATGAAGCGATTGGAGCAATGAGAACTATTAGGAAAGTCAAACCATGGGAAGAAAATAGCTTTGAAATTGAAACAAATGAATCAATTTCTGAGCAATTCGGAAACTTTATCGGTTTTCTTTCCATTTTTGGTTCCATTTGCGGTGGAATTGCTCTTATTGCTGCTGGAGTTGGCATAATGAATATTATGCTGGTTTCAGTAAAAGAACGAACCCGCGAAATTGGCATAAGAAAAGCTATTGGCGCCAAAAGAAGATGGGTGCTTACTCAATTCATTATTGAAACTATCACTTTATGCCAGCTGGGTGGATTGATTGGAATAATTCTGGGAGTTATAGCCGGCAATGTTTTGGGTAAAATACTGGGTATGAATATAGTTTTTCCGATTACCTGGATTATTATAAGTATTATAATTTGTACTTTACTCGGTATTTTCTTTGGAGCTTATCCTGCATGGAAAGCTGCTAAACTCGACCCAATAGACGCATTAAGATATGAATAGATAATCAAGAGTTTTTGTTAATTGAATAGTAAATAATTCTATTACTCCTTCCAAGTTTAACTTGGGAAGGAGAATTTTCGGCTATGAAAAATTTCTAATGTAATATCCCTTTGAAAACCTGACTTTAACATCTTGTCATTCTGAACGAAGTGAAGAATCTCAAACTCTGTGTTAGCAATGACTTGTGAGATTCCTCACTTCGTTTCGGAATGACAGAATACATTTAACTAATTGTTAGCGGTTTGGTATTAATCGTATGGCAATAATAGAACATATCAGCTCTGCGAAGAATTTTTACAATTTTCCTAAAAAAAAACAGGAATATATTTAAAATCTAAAGTATATTCCTGTTTTAAAAATATTTTCAAAAGATTACTTGATTTCCCAGTAATCCCCGCCTAAAAGAAGTTTATCTATGTCGTTTGCGCCGGGCAAGCTTTCGTAATAATTAAGCTGCTCTACAACTTTCTGGTCATAACTTGGACGCTCAGTAGCAAGAAATACCCCCATTGGTCTTGGTAGATTTGGGTTGTAAGTCATATTTGCCAAGATGAAAGCAAGAGTAGAATCATTTTCATTGTGAACAAGCAAATCATCAACAGAATGACTTCCATCAGTGAGAGAAACTACTATTGGAGTAAATCCGTCAAGTTTAATACCTTTGTCGTTATTATCACCAAAAATAAGTGGTTTGCCGTGCTGCAAATCAACAGTATGTTCTTTTCTTGTTTCTTTTTTAGTATATAAATCGAAAGCACCGTCATTGAAAATTACGCAGTTAGCATAAACCTCTACAAATGCAAATCCTTTGTGTTTAGATGCTCTGTCGAACATTTTTTGCAAAATTTGAGTATCGCGGTCATAGCAGCGGGCTACGAAAGTCGAGCCGGCTCCAAGTGCTAAAGCCACAGGGTCAAATGGGTCGTCAAGCACGCCAAGAGGTGAGGATTTGGTAAGCTGTCCGGGTAAAGAAGTAGGTGAATACTGTCCTTTTGTCAAGCTATAAATTGCATTGTTAAAAAGAATTACGTTTAAATCCATATTCCTTCTTGCAGCATGAATAAAGTGATTTCCGCCTATGCTTAAGCCATCACCATCGCCGGTTGCAACCCAAACAGAAAGGTCTGGTCTTGCCATTTTTACTCCAGATGCAATAGGTAAAGCTCTTCCGTGCATAGTATGCATACCGTAAACATTCATATAGTATGGGAAACGACTTGAGCAGCCAATACCGGAAATAAATACTATTTTTTCTCTTGGTAAGCCAAGCGTTGACATAATGCGTTGAGTTTGAGCTAAAATTGCATATCCTCCGCATCCAGCGCACCAGCGAACGTCAATATCTGCTTTATAATCTTTGGGACTACTTCCTACTGTGCCATTAGCCGGCATTTCTATAATATCATCTATTAGAGTTCTCATATTATTGTCCTCCTTTTTCATTTAAAAGTTCAAGAACTTTTTCAGTAACTTCAAATTCCTGTAATGGTAAGCCCTGCACTTTATTTAATCCAAGAATAGGTCGCATAAATCTTGCTTGAAGCAATAATTTCAATTGTCCGGTATTTAATTCCGGCACTAAAATTCTCTTAAATTTAGCAAGTATATCACCAATATTTCTTGGTAAAGGATTTAAGTGAGTTAAATGGCAGAAAGAAATCTTCTTTCCTTCTGAATGTAATTTATCGAAAGCATCTTTAATAGCGCCATAAGTTCCTCCCCAGCCGAGTATTAACAAATCGCCTTCCTGTTCACCTTCAACAGTTGCAAGTGGAATATCATTTGCAATTCCTTCAATTTTTTTTGCTCTTAATTCAACCATTAGTTGATGATTATCTGGACCTTGACTTACAATGCCAGTAATATTCTTTTTCTCCAGACCGCCGATGCGATGTTCAAGGTTTGGAGTTCCGGGAATAGCCCATGGACGTGCTAAAGTTACTTCATCTCTTTTATATGGCTGAAATCCTTCCGGATTAGTTTCATATTTAGCTGGAATTTCTGGAAGTTCATCTAATTTTGGCACTTTGAAGGGATTTGTTCCCTGGGCAATATAGCCATCTGTCAGCAAAATAACAGGTGTCATATATTTTACAGCAATGCGAGCCGCTTCGATTGTCATATTGAAGCAATCTGATGCGCTGCGTGCAGCAACGATAGGAAGAGGAGCTTCGCCATGACGGCCATACATTGCCATAAGCAAATCTGATTGTTCTGGTTTAGTAGGCAATCCAGTGCTTGGACCTCCACGCTGGACGTCAACAATAATTAAAGGTAGCTCTAAAATAACAGCAAGTCCCATAGCTTCTACTTTAAGAGAAAGTCCGGGGCCGCTTGTTGTTGTAGCAGCAAGATATCCGGCAAAAGCTGCACCAATAGCACTTGAAATACCGGCAATTTCATCTTCCGCCTGAAGGTGTTTCACTCCAAATTTCTTATATCCGGAGATAAAATGGAGAATTTCAGTAGCAGGAGTAATAGGGTAAGAACCAAGGAATAAAGGAAGATTTGCTTTCCTTGCAGCAGAAACCAAGCCGAGAGCTACTGCTTCGTTCCCTGTAATATTGCGATAGTAACCGGGAGCTAATTTTGCTTTTTCAATTTGGTATTGGACTGGAAATAGTTCACTTTCAGAGGCAAATTTCCAACCGGCTTTCAATACTAGAAGATTAGCTTCCAAATATTTTGGTTTTTTGGCAAATTTTTGCTGTAACCATATTTCTGTATGCTCAGTTGGACGGTCGTAAAGCCAGTAAACAAGTCCGAGTGCGAAGAAATTCTTTGTTCGTGCAGTTTCTTTTGGTGATAAGCTCAAGCCGGAAAGAACTTCACCAACAATCGATTCCATATCTATAGCTATTAATTGATAATTCTTTAAGGAATCATTAAGTAATGGATTTTCTTCATATTTTGCTAAATTAAGATTTTTTTCATCAAAACCGGCGCTATTTGCAATAATTATACCGTTTTCTTTTAATTTAGGTAAATTGACAGATAGAGATGATGCATTCATCGCAACCAAAACGTCCATTTTATTTCCATGTGTATGGACTAAATTAGAACCAAATTGGATTTGATAAGCACTTACGCCGTATAATGTCCCCTCCGGAGCGCGTATCTCAGAAGGATAATCAGGAAACGTGTTTACATCATTTCCGAGTGTTCCGGAAGTATTTGAAAACTGTGTCCCAGTTAGCTGCATTCCGTCTCCGGAATCCCCGGCAAACCGTATCGTTACTTCCTTTAATTGTTGAATTTTTTTCTCCATATTTTCTATATGTTTGTCTCAATTATGTAACAAAACAAATATCAAACTTACGTAACTATTGTTATATAAAAAAAAAATATTTAAAATTGAAACATTAATGTTGTTTTTTATATTATTTAAAAATAATTTTGTATCTTATAACGTTGTTAAAAAACGTAAAATTAATTTGCAAATTAAAGAGAAAATAGACAATTTACCAACTCGCCCCGGAGTTTACCAGTTCTTCAATAGTAATGGAGTTATTATTTACGTTGGTAAAGCGAAGAACCTCCGTAACCGCGTTCGTAGCTATTTTCAGGAAGCTCATATCGTTGATGCCAAAACAAAAGTGATGGTTTCAAAAATCGCTAACCTCGAAGTGATTGTAGTCGATTCCGAAGCAGAAGCCCTAATCCTTGAAAATACTTTAATTAAAAAGCTCAAGCCACGCTATAATATTTTACTTCGTGATGATAAATCTTTTCCATACATTCGCATTACTAACGAAGAGTACCCCCGTATTTTTTCTACACGCCAGCAAATCCGTGACGGCTCAAAATATTTCGGTCCTTATACTGATGTAAGGCAGATGAAATTCGTAATGAGAACTCTGCGTAATCTTTTCCAGTTGCGTAGCTGTAAATTGAATATCACCGCTGATTCTATTCAGAAAAAGAAACATAAACTTTGCTTGGATTATTATATAAAAAAGTGCAACGGACCTTGCGAAGGAATTATTTCTAAAGCTAAATACGATGAAAATATAAAATTAGCTACAAAAATTTTGAATGGTAAAACGCAGGAAATTGAAAAAATGCTCGAAGAGGAAATGCTCAGGTTTTCTGACGAAATGCGTTTTGAAGAAGCTGCCGATATGAAAGACAAACTCAATATGCTAAAGGGCTTTTCTTCAAGCCAAAAAGTAGTCAGCGAAGAAAGAATTGACCGCGATGTAATTGGATATTCCAAAATCGGGAATACTGCCTGTATTCTGATTTTTAAAGTTCGAGACGGAAAATTGATTGGGAAAAAGTATTATATTATTACTGATACCAAAGAGCAGACGGACAGCGAAATTATTCAACTTACAATAGAAAAGTGGTATATGGAAAGCGATTTTATCCCTAAGGAAGTGCTTTTACCACTTGAACCGGAGCAAAGCGACTTTTTACTCAACTGGCTAAAGGAAAAACGCGGAAAAACTGTCGATTTGCTTATTCCAAAACACGGCGATAAAAAGCAGCTAGTCAAACTTGCCTCAATAAATGCTGAATTTCAACTGAAAGAATTTCATCTAACTTTACTCAAAAGGGACCAAAGTGTTCCAAGACCGGTGCAATCTTTGCAAAGGGATTTACATCTTCCTAAGCTTCCGCTTCATATTGAATGTTTCGACAATTCTCACATTCAGGGCAGTGAACTTGTCGCTTCTATGGTTGTTTTTCTTGACGGAAAGCCGCGAAAATCAGAATACAGGAAATATATTATTAACACTGTTGATATAGCAGATGATTTTGCTTCAATGCGTGAAGTTGTGCACCGGCGTTATTCCCGACAAGTTGCTGAAAATCAAAAGTTGCCCGATTTAATTATAATTGATGGTGGAAAAGGACAGCTTTCTTCTGCCTGCGGCGTTCTTTTAGATTTGAATTTGCAGGATAAAATCCCGATTATCAGTTTAGCAAAGCGATTAGACGAGGTTTTTATGCCGGGAAAAAGCGATTCAATTATGCTACCCAAGACGTCAAGCAGTTTAAAACTAATACAGCAGTTGCGAGACGAGGCACACCGCTTCGCAATTACTTTCCACAGGCAACGAAGAGCAAAAAGAACTCTACAAACAGAACTAACGGAAATAAAAGGAATAGGCGAAAAAACAGCTCAAAAGCTCTTAATAAAATTCGGTTCAGTTGAAAAAATTAAAAATACTTCAAAAGATGATTTAGAAAAAGAGATTGGAACAAAATTAGCCGAAAATATTTTAGAGCATTTTGGAAATATTTAAACTTTCTCAAAGCTTGTGAAACTTTAGGAAAGTATAATAGTCAGATGTCCTACATCTTCTGAAGATGTAGGACATCTTTTCTTGTCATCAATGCTATTCAATTTTAGCAATTTCAAGGATGCATTTGGGCTTGCCCAAATGTATCGTGAGCAAGCTCACTTGCTTTCCCAAGATG
>DAIOVK010000144.1:0-6921 GCA_036759045.1 Kapaibacterium sp. (SeqCode)
ATAAGAATTATGTCATCTCCATTTAAATAAAGGTCTTGCTTTATCAGGGGGTTCGAAATGACAAGATGGTATAGTCAGGTTTTCAAAGGGATATTACACTAGAAAAGATGTCTTTGGTAATACCTAATAAAGTATAAATATTAAGGACATCTGGTTTTGTAACTTTCGCAAAATCCGAGAAACTTTATGAAAATAAGAGCATTAAATCTAATTCTTTCTTCTCCTTCTCATGTTAAACATGTGAAAGAGTTTTAAAAAGTGGGATTGCTCTTGGAAGTAAAGACTTACTATCGAAAAAATTAACAGCAAAAATCTCAATTATTCATTAGCAATAACCGCCCCAGCTCTACCCTTAGTTTGCGAGTTGACAAGTTCAACGAAATGATTGACTTTTGAATTGGGTATTTGTACAATAAATTCAACTGCTTCTAAATAACTTTCTTTAAATGAAATAGCATATTCACTTAATAATCTTTTAATTGTGTTGATATCTTCATATATACAAAATACTTTTACTGTTTTTGTGAGGTGAATAGTCTTCATTTTACATTTTGTTAAAACTTCGTTAGTAGCATCAGCATAAGCTTTGGAAAGTCCACCGATACCGAGTTTTGTACCGCCGAAGTAGCGAGTAACAACAACTACAACATCTTTATAGTTAAATTTGCTTATAGTAAATAATATTGGCTTTCCAGCAGAGCCACTTGGTTCTCCGTCATCAAAAAAACGATACTCTAATCCCTTTGCCCCTATTGAATAGGCAAAACAATTATGAGTTGCATCAAAAAATTCAGAACGAATGAGTCCTACAAATTCCATAGCTTTGTTCTTATCTGGAGCATAACCAGCAGTAGCAATAAATTTCGAACCTTTAATTTTAATTTCTTCTCTTTTTATACCCTCAATCGTTAAGTAAAAATCTTCTTCTAAATTCTTTTGCATTTTACTTTTTTTGTTGTAATTTATAAAAATTTAATTACACAAACAATGCAAAAATACAAAAAAAAATAAAGCGAGGTAAAATGAAAATAGGAATGGTTTGCTACCCAACTTACGGAGGTAGCGGAATAGTCGCAACAGAATTAGGACTTGAACTGGCTAAGCGGGGCAATGAAGTCCATTTTATTAGCTATGCACTGCCTACCCGATTGAATCAGTTCCAGGAAAATATCTTTTTCCATAAAGTAGAATCTCCAAATTATCCTTTGTTTGAATTTCAAATGTACTCGCTAACTCTTGCAGGCAAAATTATTGACGTAATCAAATACGAAGAAATAGATATTTTGCATGTCCACTATGCAATACCCCATGCTATCTCCGGCTTCCTTGCCAAAGAAATACTTAAAGAATCGCGAAATATCAAACTTATTACTACTCTTCATGGCACCGACGTTACACTCGTTGGGCTTGAGCCGGCTTTTAGTCCAATAGTAAAGTTTGCTCTCGAACAATCCGATGTCATTACCGCTGTTTCCAAATACCTTGCAGATAAAACGAAGCAGCAGTTTCGTATTGACAAACAAATTGTTGAAATTCCTAATTTCATTGATTCCAATCTTTATAAGCGGGCTGAATACAATTGCTGCAAAAAACAATTTGCCACTAACAATGAAAAAATTATAACTCATATTTCCAATTTCCGTCCTGTTAAGCGTGTGCCTGACGTTGTCAGAATTTTTGCTGAAGTTCTTAAGACTCATCCAGCTAAACTGCTTTTAATCGGAGATGGTCCAGACCGCATTGAATGTGAAAGAATAGCAAAAGAACTACAAATCTGCAAACACATTAGATTTTTAGGGCAGCAAACCTCTCTTGTGGAACTGCTCTCACTCACTGATATTTTCCTTTTGCCAAGTCAGTCTGAAAGTTTCGGACTTTCTGCCCTTGAAGCTATGAGTTGCGGAGTGCCAGTCGTTGCAACTAATATTGGAGGGATACCTGAAGTCGTAATTCACGGAGAAACCGGATACGTTGCCGAACTCGGAGATGTAAGCAGAATGGCTAAATATGTAACTGAACTTTTTGATAATCCAAAAAAATGGAACATTTTCTCTAAAAATGCCCGAAAAATCGCGGAAGAAAAATTCAATATCGAAAAGATTGTCGATGAGTATGTAAAGCTTTATTAATAAACTTTATTTCTCTCCAGACATACGAGCAACAAGTTGATAGCATGACTTTTTTGAGATGGAATCCACTTGAGAAAGTGGAGTCCATCTTTTTTCTCTAATTTAACAATTCATTGAAAACCTGATAATTACTTATTGGCATTCTGGCGTATGCCAGAATCCATCTATGTTTTCTCTAAAGAGAATGGACAAAGGAATATTTTTGTCATTAGTTGTTAGTAAAAATACTAATGACTAATAACTAAAAGCAATAAAACAAATCAACCAACGCGTTTAGATTTGTGCAAAAACTAAGATTTTTAAAAATAAATGTCAAACAAGAATGTTTGACCTGCTTAAATTATAATAGCTTAGTAGAATAGACATTCTTGTCTGTTTGAGAATTTACTAGTTTTTGTACAAACTCTTAACCCGTTGGTTGATTATAAAGATGAATTCTTCACTTCATTCAGAATGACACTTTTGGTGATGTCATCTCCATTTAAATAAAGTTTTCACTTTATCTTGGGTTTAGAATGACAATTTTTAGATATCCCCTACTGATAATTTTTCAAATCAAAAATTTTTTACAACCAATTACTTTTTTCCTTAATTTTGAAAATAAAGATATTGAAATTATGAAATATATATAAAATGGAAATAACATATACGCTGTTGTTCTTGCCGATTATCTTTTGCATTCCGATTTTTTTTGGGAATGCAAAAATACGATATTACTCCTCTTTGCTGCTAACACTCTACATTTCCATAATAAGTTCAATCCCCGCTTTCGACATTTTTTTAAATCATACAAACACATTTACTGCTTCTATTTATTCCACTGAAATCACAATAGATGGTTTGAGTGCTTTCTTTATTTTGGTAACGAATTTCACTATGCTAACTGGAATGCTCTTTTCCAATGGATATTTAGAGCCATACATAAAAAGAAAAAAGCCGGCAGTTATTGCATTGCATTATGGCAGCTATATTCTCTTACACCTTTCAATGCTGCTCGTTCTGGTTTTCAGGAATGGATTTGCTTTTCTAGTTGCATGGGAATTGATGGCAGTGGCTTCCTTTCTCCTGATTCTATTTGAAGGGGAAATCCTTAAAACACTTAAAACTGCCGTAAATTATTTAATTCAAATGCACATTGGCTTTGTGTTTCTTTTAATGGCAATACTTATTTTTAGCAATTCTACCGGCAATATGAGTTTCGATTCACTTGCAGATTATTTTAAGTATAATGAAAACATTGGCTTGTTTGCATTGTTTTTCATTGGTTTTTCTGTAAAAGCAGGTGTAATTCCACTTCATACCTGGCTGCCAGAAGCACATCCTGCAGCACCGTCACACGTTTCTGGCACAATGTCCGGCGTTATGATAAAAATGGGTATTTATGGAATAATTAGAATTTTAAGCTATATACAATATGATTTGTATAATATCGGTATGTTTATCCTTATTATAGCTGCTGTGTCTGGACTGCTCGGAGTTATTATGGCAATTGTCCAGCACGATGTAAAGAAACTTCTTGCATACCATAGCATTGAAAACATTGGAATAATTTGCATTGGAATTGGTCTCGGAACGCTCGGTCTTGGAATGAATAACCCACTTGTTGCAATGCTTGGCTTTAGTGGCGCTTTACTTCACGTATTAAATCACTCTTTATTCAAATCATTACTCTTTTTCAGTGCCGGTTCAGTTTATAAGCAATATCACACGCGCAGCATAGATAGTTTTGGCGGAGTAATTAAAAAAATGCCCAGAACTACGTTCTTTTTCCTTATTGGAGCAATTGCAATTTGCGGACTGCCACCACTTAACGGATTTATATCAGAAATGCTTATTTACATTGGACTGTTTAAAGGGCTGCTCGGTGGAACATTTGATAATTCAATTTTGATGTTATTTGGTATTATCTCACTTGTTTTAATTGGTGGCTTAGCAATTTTCTGCTTTACAAAAGTATTTGGTGTTGTTTTTTTGGGAAATCCAAGAAAAGTAAAAGACGAGAATGTTAAGGAAGTTTCTAATAGTATGCTTTTCCCAATGCTGCTTATTTCTATTTTCATCGTATTAATCGGACTTTTCCCTATGCTTTTTATTCAACCAATTACAAATATTGTTGGCGGACTTTTCAAAATCAGCTACGATAGTAGTTTTCTTGCCATTACAGATACATTCAGCAAAGTAAATATTGTTAGTTTTGTTCTAATTGCAACTACTTTATTGCTGTTTCTTTTACGTTCAAAAATACTGAAGAAAAGAGAAGTAAGCTACGGACCCACCTGGGGCTGTGGCTCTTTGAATGCTTCCGCAAAACAGCAATATACCGGCAATTCCTTTGCAAACAGTTTTAGTGAAATTGCAAGTCCAATACTAAAAATAGAGAAAGAAAACATACCAATAAGAGAGGAAGAAATTGCACCGTCAATGCGTAGATATTCTACTCATCAGGTCGATGTTTTTGGTTTTCTTAATTTTAGAATTGCAGACTTTATAATGACTTTATTAAAAAAGCTTGCACGTTTGCAAACTGGTAAAATTCAGCATTATATTCTTTATACCTTCATTTTCATTCTAATTATTTTTGCATTGATGTATTTAAATTTAATATGATAAGTTTTCTACTAATATTGCTAACGGCTCTTTTTTTCCCCGGAATAATAAGCAGAACCAAGAGTATTGCAAGCGGGCGCAAGGGACCTTCCATTTTTCAACCATGGAAAAATATATTTGTATTGCTTAAAAAAGGAAGTAAATTCAGCGATACGACAAGCATTGTTTTTCAGATTACTCCTGTAATATATTTAACCACAATAGTTTGCGCAATGCTGCTTTTACCTTTTGAAGCAAACCGAACGATTACTGGTAGCATTTCAATAATTGGATTTGACGGGGATTTCATACTTTTTGCCTATTTGCTTGCACTCGGAAGATTTTTCTTTATAATCGCTGCTTTAGATACAGGAAGTAGTTTTGAAGGAATGGGAGCAAACCGCGAAGCACTTTATTCAATGCTTTTAGAACCAGCATTTTTCATAATAATAAGTTCTTTCGCTCTTGTTTCCGGTAATATCTCAATGCAGTCAATTTTTTCCTGTATTGAATTTGCAAATACTTACTACTATATAATCGGAATAATCATCATATATCTTTTCGTTCAAATTGCAATGATTGAAAACAGCCGTTTGCCAGTTGATGACCCAAAAACGCACCTCGAACTAACGATGATTCACGAGGTAATGCTGCTTGATAGCTGTGGTTTCGACCTTGCCTTAATTCAGATAGGAACTTACTTGAAATTTGCTATATTTGGAACGATTATCGCTAATATAATTATTCCGGTGAATACTCCAATTCTTCTTCAGTTCGCAATATTTTTTGCAACTCAAATACTTTTTGCAGCAGTCATCGGCTTTTTGGAATCGTTTAGGGCAAGGAAAAAAATGGTTAAAAATCCACAGTTTATTCTGAGTTTAAGTTCAATAGCACTCGTTGTGTTTGTGCTGTGTTTATTACTTTTAAATCAAATGCTAAAATAATGAATATATTACTTGTTATATTATTTGGAATTACGCTGATTTACCTTTGTATTACAGAGCGTTTCAGGATTCATACGAAACTAATTGGTTTTCAGGGAATTCTATTATTTGCTCTTGCTTTTTGGGAATTAGAAGCGTTAACGGTAGGAAATCTAATTTTTGTAGCATCGGAAACCTTGATTTTTAAAGCAATTGCCGTTCCCTTTCTGCTCCTTAAAATTATTAAAAAGACAGGCGAAGAGAGAGTTTTTAAAAACGATTTCCACGAACTATATTCTGTCGTTTTTATTTCAATCGGGCTTGTTCTCAGCATTTTGATAGCATACACTATGAAATTGCAGGTAATTAACACTACTTACTTTATAATTTCGCTTTTTGGACTTTATACTGGAATGTATATTATTATTACGCACCGCAAAATATTTTCTCATCTGATTGGATTTTTAATAATAGAGAATGCGGTGTTCCTGCTTTCTTTTGCAATTGGAAAAGAAATGCCTATGCTTATAAATATTGCAGTGCTACTCGACATTTTTGCAAGCGTTTTGCTACTTGGAATTTTTGCTATGAGATTAAAACAAAATATTAGTGATTTAACAATACTTAAAGATGAATAGATGGTTTTATTAGGATTTTTCATATTATCATTTTTATCTGGTTTACTTGTGTTCCTTTGTGGGTTTAAGCATAATCAGTGCAAAACACTTGTTAAAGCAATCACTCTAATTTTTGCATTCCTGCATTTGGCATTAGTTGTGTATTGCTGGATTCGGATTGACGAAACGGAATTAACTTATTTCACATTCGATAAACTTGGAGTTTTACTGCTTTCAATACTATCGCTTCTTACATTTACAACAATTTATCATGGCTTCATTTACCTTAAAGATGAAACCCCAAAGCGATTTGCCATTTATCACGCAGCACTCATTGCCTTGATTTTCTCAATGTCAGGTGCTTATCTTGCAAATGGAATTATAGTAACCTGGATTTTTGTAGAAGCAACCACTTTATCTGTTGTTGCGTTAATTTACCACGACCGCACAGCCAGTTCTTTGGAAGCTGCCTGGAAATACTTTTTTGTTTGCTCAATAGGTATTACATTGGCTTATATTGGTATTCTTTTTCTGGGTTTCACAGTAAGCGGAAGTGATATTTTAGAGCTTTCATTTACTGAATTGTCAAAAATGTCATTACAGGCAGAGCCACTTTATCTGAAAATTGCGTTTATCTTTATATTTGTTGGCTACAGCACAAAA
>DAIOVK010000145.1:0-6897 GCA_036759045.1 Kapaibacterium sp. (SeqCode)
TTTTTTGTCGAAATTGATTTTAGCTTACTACAACTACTTCGCTTAAGTTAATAACTTAGGGTAATAATGCTATGTAAAAATAAATTATTGGGGTTAATATGAAAAAATATTACAAAATAAGTTTGCTTATCGTAATTGGAGTCTTGCTTTTTCAGACACTCAAAAGTCAGGAAAAGTTACTCGGTTCTTTAAATAATTCAATTGAATTTATTGAGAACAGGGGACAGGTAACCGATGATAAAGGAAATAAGATTGATGATATTCTTTTTGTATCAAAAAATACTGAATATCCTTTCTATCTTCGCCAAAATGGAATAAGTTTTATTTTATCAAAAACAGAAGTAGATACTAAAGAATCAAAATATAGAATGGACTTAGACTTTGAAGGAATTAATCGAAATCTTAAAATTATTCCAAAGCAAAAGTTAAGCCATTATTATAATTTCTATAATAATTCCAATAAAAATGGAATTACGAAAGTAGCTGCATATAAAGAAGTTGCTATTGAAAATATTTTTGATGGAGTTGATTTTGTCATTTATGAAAATATAAATAAGCAGCTTGAATATGATTTCATAGTTAAGCCCAATAGCGATATTAAAAATATTAAGTTTGAATTAAGAACTGATGATAAATTAGAAGTCTCCAAAGATGGAAAACTTCTTATTAAGAACGAATTAGGAACAATAGAAAAATTAATTCCTTATTCTTATCAAATCATCAATGGAGAAAAAGTAAAAATAAATTCAAATTATAAGATTCAAGGAAATAAAATAAGTTTTGAAGTAGGAAATTACGATAAATCTACCCCATTAATTATTGACCCAATACTTTTATCTTGGGGAACCTACTATGGAGGCACATTAAATGATTTAGCTGCTGACGTTGGTGTAGATGTTAGTAATAACATTTATGTAACTGGAAAAACCAGAAGCACTACATACGTAGCAACATCTGGAGCTTATCAGACAAGTTTAGCTGGTGGCTGGGATTATGACTGCTTTATTGCTAAATTCAATGCGTCTGGAAGTTTGCTTTGGGCAACTTATTTCGGTGGTGATAGCTTTGATGAAGCAAAAAAAATTGCAGTTCAATCTGATGGAAATTTCTTTATCACTGGTATTACTCACGGAAATTTTGAAAATGTATTCGCTACTCCCGGCACTCATCAGCAATTTAACAACGGAGCAATTAATCCTGTTAACCCGGGATATGATGCCTTTTTAACAAAATTCAATACCGAAGGGCAGCGGGTCTGGTCAACGTATTACGGTGGAACTGGCTATGATTTCGGTAATTCCATTGCATTAGATGGAAGTGGTAATATTTATCTGGGTGGTTTAACTCAAAGCACTCAAAATATTGCAAGTGCTGGTGCATTTAAGACGGCTTTCTCCGGAAATAATGATGTCTTCTTTGCTAAAATGAATAGCCAAGGGCAACGAATTTGGGGAACTTACTACGGTAGTGGTGGAAATGACAGCTTAGGCGGAATTACTTTTAACAACAATATGATTTATTTAACAGGTGGGACAAATAGCCAGAGCGGTATTGCTACGTGGGGCTGCTGGCTTTATGATTTTCAGGGAGTCATGGATATTTTCGTTGCTAAATTTAATCAGGACTGCCAGCAAATGTGGTCAACTTATTATGGCGGCTCTTCCTACGATATTGCAAATGATATTCAATTCCTTAGTTCTGGTGAAATTATTATTGCTGGTGCTACTGAAAGCACTACTAATATTGCAAGTTCAGGCAGCTCTCAAGGTGCTTTAGCTGGTGGTCGTGATGGGTTTATTGCTCGTTTTAATCAGGATGGTAATCGAGTCTGGGCTACCTATCTCGGTGGCACTGCTTTTGATAATATTTATAGAATATATATTGACAATAACAATGGTTTTGCTGTTACCGGCGAAACATTCAGCAATTCTGCCTTTGCTACTGCAAATTCGTATCAGACTACAAACGCAGGAGGCAGCGATGCTTTTATAACCCACTATACAGTTCAGGGAATAAAAGATTGGGGCTCTTTTTATGGTGGCACTAATAATGAAATTGGTTTAGGTATTGCTTATGATAATACTCAAAATTATATTTTAGTTGGTTCGACTTTAAGCACTAATCAAATAGCTACCAATGGTTCATATCAAACTATTAAAAGGGGGACTGGCGATGCTTTTGTATCGAAATTCTATTTATCATATTCTAATATAATTACAACAACTCCATTTTCCGGTGCTTATTGCTCTGGCTCAAGCTTTAATGTAAGTTATTCAGTAAATGAACCGTTCTTTGCAGGAAATGTTTTCACTGCTCAACTTTCTGATGCAAATGGTAATTTTACAAATCCAGTAAATATTGGAACATTAAGTAGTTTAACTTCAGGAACTATAAACGTTACTATACCTTTAAATACAATTTCCGGAACAAATTATCGCATAAGAGTAATTGGCTCAAATCCTTATATTATAGGAAGTAACAATGGTAACAACTTATCAATTCAGCAAAAGCCAGTTCCTGTAATAACCGGTGATACTCTTGTCCGCTGTTCAAAAGTATATACCTATTATGGTAATAAAGATGTTAACTATTCTTATCAATGGAGTATAACTGGTGGTTATATTCAGGGTAATAATACTTACGACAGCGTAAAAGTTGTGTGGAATTGCGTTTCAAATGGAACAATCAAACTTGTAATTAACAATTTGGCTGCCTGCTCCGATAGCACTACTTTAGCAATTACAATAACAAACGTTTCTGCTCCGGATATTTATGGAAATTCAATCGTTTTCACTAATTCTACAAATCAGTATTATACCGATTCAACTGAGCAGTATAACTATGTTTGGTCTGCAGTCGGTGGAAATATTGTTGGTCCGAATATCTTAAAGAATGTTTCAGTCAAATGGGGAACTATAGGAACAGGAATTTTGAAATTGAAGAGGTCAAATAATCTGGGATTATCAGATTCAGCGCTTTTCAACGTAAAAATATCTGATTTTGCTTTCCAATTTCCACTTAACCCGAACGATAAATTAACTCTTTGCAGTGAGAACGAAATTACCTGGTCTCCTTCTAACTTAGACTCTTTAATTTTCAGCTATTCAATTGATAACGGTATTACATTTAATTATGTTGCAACTGTTCATTCCGGAGATGGCTCTTACCTTTGGAGTGTTCCAAATGTGGGTGCAATAAATTCTATTCTTTTAAAAATGGCTGATAAACTAAAACCGAATGAATTTTATAAAACTCAAAGTGTTGGTATAAATCAACCGAATGTAACAATAATAAAACCGGTTGTTAATGAATACATCAAGGCAGGTTCCGATTATACTATTAAATGGAATGCTCAAAATTGTGATTCTGTTGAAATATGGTTCAGACCAGACGCTACTACTCCTTGGGTGTATTTATCAAAAGTAGCTGCTGCTGATAGTGTTTACAAGTGGACTGTTCCAAATGTGCCTGCAAATACTTATCAATTAAAATTAAGTGTGTCGAACGACTGCTATTCTGCGGTAAGCAGCGAATTTAGAATAACATCTAAATTTGTAGAAATGCTGTATCCAGTTGGTGGCGAGCAGCTGGGGTTGTGTCGCTTTCCATATACATTGGAATTTGCTACAAACTCTGTTGCTACAGTGAATATTCTTATTAAAAATGTGGATTCTACTAACTGGGTAGCTATTGCTCAAAATATTGCAGCTGGAACTGGCACATTCCAATGGAACTGGACTAATGCTCCTGAAGTAGGATTCTATTTAATGAAAATCGAAGATGCTAATGAGCCGGAATTTTTCAGTATTAGTGAAGAAAGCTTTGAAATAACTGATGCCTGTGTGAATTTGATTTCCCCAAATGGAGGAGAAATCTGGGAAGTCGGTACTCTTCAAAATATTGCTTGGCAAAGCACTGCAACAACTTTTGTAAAATTAGAATATACTATTGATAATATTAACTGGTTCTTGATTAAAGATTCAGTTCCGGCTGTTCCTTCAAGCTATCCCTGGATTGTTCCCACTAATCCAAGTGAAAACGTAAGAGTTAGAGTGAGCGTATCGGGTAAACCAAATATTAATGATATATCTGATGCAGCTTTTAAAGTATATGGTATTAAAGTAAATTATCCTAATGGCAATGAGTCATTTTTAATTAGTGCCCAAACCAATATAACCTGGAACAGTGCCGGAGTTAATAACGTAAAAATTCAGTTTTCTACTGATAACGGAACAAACTGGTCAATACTCACATCAAGTTATCCAGCTAATTCCAAATCTTATGGCTGGACTATTCCAAATACTCCATCTAATCAATGCCTTATTAAAATAACTGATGTTTTAAAATCAAGTTTAACTGACCAAAGCGATTCTACATTTAAAATATCTGGTGTGGTTGTTCTTTCTCCTGTTGGTGGCGAAAAGCTTCTTGTTGCAACTACTCATCAAATCAAATGGAACAGCCAGCAAGTAAGCAATGTAAAAATTCAATATTCAACTAATTCCGGACAAAGCTGGATTACCATTATTTCAAGCACACCTGCTGCTGCTGGCACTTATGACTGGCTCGTTCCTAAGACAGTTTCATACCAATGCAAAATTAAAATTAGTGATGTAAACGATTCTACTAATTATGATATTAGTTCTAATGTTTTTAGAATCACTGGTAATGGTATTATTCTAAACTATCCTGAAGGAAAAGAAGTATTTTTAGTTAATCAAAATGTTGAAATCAAATGGAATAGCATAAATATTTTGAATGTAAAAATAGAATACTCAACAAATGCTGGAATAAGCTGGAATACAATTATTTCCAATTTGCCTGCTGAAGAGTATTCATATATGTGGACAGTTCCAAACACTCCTTCTACAGAAGGAATCATCAGAATTACTGACGTTGATAATTCTTCGATCACTGATGAAAATATGTATTATTTCAGAATTAAAGGAAATGTCTATCCACCTCCAAGCACATGGTATTTTACCGATGAAACTGGCTACAACTCAATTATTTTAGTTCCCGATACGAGCTATATTGATATTGCAGGGCGTGAAATAATGATTGGTGATGCAATTGGAGCATTCTTCCCATCTGGAACCGATATGATTTGTGCCGGGTATGCAATTTGGGATGGTGAAAATCTAACTATTACTGTTTGGGGTGATAATCCACGTTCTGCAGTAAAAGATGGATTCAACTTAACTGAAAAATACACTTTAAGAGTTTGGGACGGACAGGAAGGTAATGAACATCCCGCAGATGTAGTTTTCAACGCTCCTCCTATTGGAAGCACTGGTCCTGCTGACGAATATCATCACGACAACATTAGCATAATTGGGGATATTCGCTCCTCTGCTTATTTGCGTGCTTCAATGAAAGGTTGTGCTTATCGTATGTATTCGTCTAATCTTAAGCCGGTTTCTATGTCGATTGTTGATATTTTATCCGATGTTGCCAATAATCTTGACATTGTAAAAGATGATGAGGCAAATGTTTACTTGCCAAATCCTTATACTAATACAATTGGGCAGTGGAATGTGAAAAAGGGTTACCAAATGAATATGCTTGCTGACGATTCTTTAATTATTCGCGGCTACAGAGTGATTCCTAATGAATTTGAGCGCGAGCTTGGTGCTTTGAACTGGTATATCGTTTCTTATTTACCTTATGGTCAAATGTTTATTGAAGAAGCTCTTCAGTCAATTAATGAAAATATCCTTGTTGTAAAAAATTCAGACGGAAAAGTCTATTATCCTCAATTTGGTATAAATAAAATTGAAGTAATGAATCCGGGTGAAGGTTACAAACTGATTGTAAAAGCGCTGGATACTTTGCTATATCCTTCTGGTCCGCTTATTATTGCTCCAAATAAAATTATCGAAGATAATCCAATTAGTGCAGTAAAAACAAATTCATCGAAATATGCTCCGCTTTACCAGTTTACGGATAATAATGCTGTATTGATTATCGAATCGACTGAATTAAAAGACGGAGATGAAATAGCAGTTATCAACTCAAACAATCAAATTGTTGGTGCAGATGTCTTCGAAAATGGAAAAGCTGCTCTTACGATTTGGGGTGATGATAAATCTACAAAATCTGTTGTTGAAGGTGCTAAAGAAAATGAAGTGCTAAAACTTATTCTGTGGAATATTGAAGATAATAATGAATATTCGCTTAAATCGAATAATATAGTTGATTTAATTGCTTCCAAATCAATTGAAAACATTACATTTTATCAAGATGCTCTTATTCTCGCTCAAGTTAGTATTGACGGTATTTTATCGGTATCAGATATATCAAAAGATGAATTGCAGCTTTACAATCAACCAAATCCGTTCAACGAAAAAACTGACATTATTTTCTATATGGAAAATGCTGGTAATTCTACGATAGAAATATATAATGAAATGGGAATTAAAGTAGCAACTTCTTTCGATGGTTTTGCAAAAGCCGGAATGAATAAAATTACTTTCAATTCCAATGATTTATCCAACGGCGTTTATTTCTGCAAAATGAAAACCTCTACTAATCAATTAGTTCATAAATTGATGATTGTTAAATAGAAGAGAAGTTCAAAAAAATGTCATTCTGGCGGATGTAAGAATCCATCTTTATCATCAACCCACGGGTTAACCCGTGGGTTGATACAGTTTTTCAACTCTTTCCTAAGTTACATTTGGGAAGGTTATTTTATCAAATGAAACTTATTCCACTTTAATCAACTTCGTTGCTGTTCGTTGATTGTTTGCGTTTGTAATAATGTAATACATTCCCTTTGGCAAACTTGATATATCAATTGATTGTGAACATTCGCCTGTTCCTGAAAAACAATTTAAAGTTGGTAACGCAGAATTGCCCAATATATCGAAAATTTCGATTTTGAATGACTGCGGA
>DAIOVK010000146.1:0-6836 GCA_036759045.1 Kapaibacterium sp. (SeqCode)
TAATGACACGACCGGTTGGGCAATTTCAAAGAACAAATTGATTTTAAAAACTACTGATGGCGGAACCACTTGGGTAAATCAAAAATATAAAAATAAATCAAGAGATTATTTTATTGATATTCATTTTTTTAATGAAAATATTGGTATTTTAACTGACAGAGCCGGCTATTTTTATAAAACAACAAATGCAGGAAAGGAATGGACTCAAATAAGCGAAATTTCTGATGTTTCAATCCACGATATTTATTTCGTCAATGAACAAGTTGGCTATGTTGCCTATTGGTCATCATCAGTAAATGAATTTTTTGTAAAAAAAACAACTGAAGGTGGAAATTATTGGGACCATTGCAAAGCATTTTCAGATACTTCAATTGACAAACTGCATTTCTTAAATGAAAATCTTGGTTACACTGCCAGTAAAAATGGTATTTTTATTAAAACAACTGATGGAGGAAAAAATTGGACTACAAAAATAATAGATTCTACTTTAAAGTATAATACTATTTATTTTATTGATGAAAACACTGGGTGGTATGTTACAAACCTTTATTATCATGATTCAAATTGGGTTCGATATGATTCAATTGTTGTTCGAAAAACGACCGATGGAGGCGAAAGCTGGGTGCGTCAGCTTTATGCAGAAGGAACATATACAAATATACAATTTTTAAATGAAAATTACGGATGGATTATTACAGAGCAAGGATACACTTTTAAAACCACAGACGGAGGTAACAACTGGGAAAAAGTGCCTTCTGCTACAAATAAAGAATTATCTTTTTTACACATAATTAGCGAAGAAAAATGCAGGGCTTTCGGTAAAAATGGACTTGTTATTGAATACAACTGCGAGCAAACAGCCGTAGAAGATGCTCTCCCCATTTCCGAAACCAAAGATTTCCAAATATTTCCAAATCCCGCAACAAACGAAATTACACTTTCCATTCCAGAAGAACAAAATATACATTCAATCTCAATTTTCAATTCACTCGGAATGGAAGTAAAGCATATTGAACAAACTGAAATAATTGGAAACAGCCAAATATCAATTTCAACAGCAGATTTGCCTGTTGGTTTATATCATTGCTCTTTTGTAAATCAAGGGAGAAGGGTAACGAAAAGTTTTTTGGTGTTGAAGTGATTATAAATTTTGTTTTTAATGACTATTTTAGTAATTTAATATGCTTTTTTTAGAATTTAAAAGGATATTAAAATGAAAAAGTTAATTTACATTTTCTTAATTTATATATTTTGTATATTTAATCCAAGTTTTGCACAGTTCACAGGAGAGTGGGAATTAGCAAATGGGGGGAATACAAGCACAGTAACTTCTTATGCAATAAGTGGAAACAATTTGATTGCTAGCACTTATGATGGAGTATATTTATCAACAAACAATGGTATCGATTGGGTTTCGATTAAAAATAACCTTTCAGCAAATTTTGTAAACGCAGTAGCAGTTAAAGATAACTATATTTTTATTGGAACAGAAGGTTACGGAATTTTTGTCTCTACCAATGAAGGTGCTGACTGGCAGCAGATTAACACCGGGCTGACCAATATGGACGTAAAAGATATTGCAATAAATGGAAATTACATCTATGCAGGGACATATATCGGAATTTTTCAATCAACCGACAATGGTAACAATTGGGTAAAACTTGATAATGTTTTTTCTGAAAACTTGTATGTATATTCATTAGTAGTAGATGGGAACAATGTATTTGCCGGCACTATGCGTGGTGTTTTTCTGACAACTGATAACGGTAGCAGTTGGACTCAATTAAACAATGGACTAATAAATAATCACGTTATGTCTTTTGCTATCAGTGATAATAATGTTTTTGTTGGAACAGAAGGCGGAGTATATTTATCTACAAATTACGGAACAAATTGGGTAGAATGTAACCCGGAGCTAAACAATAAGACTATTTCCGGTATTTCTATTAAGGAAAATTATATTTTTGCTGGGTCATCTTATAATGGGCTATATTATTCCACGGATATGGGGACTAATTGGACATTAGCAAATGACGGGCTTGATAATATTTTTATTCATGCTCTTATTTTAAAAAATCAATATATTTTTGCAGGAACTACCACTGGCACTTACAGACGAGAATTAAACATTACTTCTATCCCTTTTAATGTAACTGATTATATAAATTCATTTTCTATTTTTCCAAATCCCGCAGAAAATTTTATAAATATACAAATTTCTCAATCTAATGTTAGCAATGCAGTAATTTCAATATACAACTCTCTCGGAGAAAAAGAAAGAGAAATCAACATTGACGAATTGAGTAAAGAATTCAGTTTAGATATTCAAAGCCTGTCTGCTGGTACATATCTTCTTAACATTAATTCCAAGGACTTTTCAAAAAGCCAGAAATTTTGTATTGTAAGGTAACAGAAATATTATTAGGTAGTTCTTGAAATTTTCAATCTCAGAACTCCAGCCCCTTAATAAAAATAAAGGAGTTAGGAGATTTGCTTCGCAAAGTATAATTTCGCAGTTAACAAATATTCTTTTATTAGTCAGTCATCAGTCATTGGTTAATTAGTTTGTAACTACTAATGACTAATGACCAATTACTAATGATGAGTTGGTAACTCACTTTTAAAATATGAGTTTTCATTTAATAAACTGCGAAATAAAAAACTAAGAGGTGACTGTGGAGTTATTAGGTTATTGGGTTATTAGGTCATTAGTTAAGTCATTAGTCATTGAATTTAAACCAATGACTAATGACCAATGACCAATAACTATATCATATTAAATCAGATAGCCGACAGCTGACAGCCGACAAGCTGATAGCCGACAAGCTGATAGCCGATAGCTATTTAGTCTAAAAAATGAATAAACAAGCCATCGCGAAGCTTTGGTTCAAACCAAGTTGATTTCGGAGGCATAATCTTGCCTGCATCTGCAATGTTAATCAGTTCATCAACTGAAGTAGGATTCATAGCAAATGCAAGTTTCATTTCGCCGGAATTGACTCGTTTTTCCAACTCGCCAAGTCCTCTGATTCCACCGACAAAGTCAATGCGTTTGCTTGTTCTTGGGTCTTCTATTCCAAGAATTACATCTAATACGTATTTTTGAAGCATAGCAACGTCAAGAACTTCCACCGGGTCGTCTGTCTTTAAGTATTCATCTTTGAAAGTAAGTTTATACCATTTGTTTTCAATGTATAGTCCGACTTCACCTTTTTTATTTGGTTTTACCTGTCCCTTGCTTTCTTCAATATTGAAAATGGATTGAATTTTGTCAAAGAATTCTTTGGTAGTTAAACCATTCAAATCTTTAACAACTCTGTTGTAATCCATTATGTAAAGATGACTTGCAGGAAAAAGCACAGCAAGGAAGAAGTTGTATTCTTCGTCTCCTTTGTGATTAGGATTTGCTTTCTGGCGCTCACGACCAACAATACTTGCAGCTGCAGAGCGGTGATGTCCGTCAGCAACGTAGAAATAATCAACATTACCAAGTATTGATTGAATTTTATCAATACATTCTTTCATCTTGATTACCCAAACCTGATGTCTGATTCCATCTAAAGAAACAAAATCGTTTTCCGGCTTTTGAGCAATGACTTTATTAATCATTTCGTTAATTTCGGCATTGTCTCTATATGTTAAGAAAATCGGTCCTGAATGTGAGTTAGTAACTCTGACGTGATTTGAGCGGTCTTCTTCTTTGTCTTTGCGGGTTTTCTCGTGTTTTTTAATTACGTCTTTCCAGTAATCATCAACGGAAGCAGCGCCAACCAGACCATATTGAGTTCTGCCGTCCATTGTTTGTGCATAGACGTAAAAGTATGGCTCCGGGTCTTCAGCTAAAACACCTTTATTAATTAAATTCCATAAATTTTCTTTACCCTTTTCGTAAACGGCAGGGTCGTATAAATTTATAGTAGGGTCAAGGTCAATTTCGGGTTTTCCAACGTGCAAGAAAGAAAGGGGATGCCCTTTGACTTCCTGGCGGGCTTCTTCTGAATTTAAAACATCATACGGCTTTGCTGCAACTTCAGCGGCAAATTCTGGTTTTGGTCTAAATGCCTTGAAAGGACGATATATTGCCATTATTTCTCCAATTATATTATTTCTTTAATGTTGCAACTAATTTTTCTGCAATTTCGGTTCCGACTCTGTCTTGTGCTTCATCGGTTTGGGCGCCGATATGAGGAGAAACTGAAACGCGTGGATGATTGATTAAAGCAGCTTGTGCTTCTGTCGGTGGTTCATTTTCAAATACATCGAAACCGGCATATTTTACTTTTCCACTGTTTAATGCGTCAAGCAAATCAGTTTCTTTTACGACACCACCGCGGGCGCAATTAATCAAAACAACACCGTCTTTCATTTTTGCAAATTCGTTTGCAGTAATGCTTGGACCTTCTGTTTTGATAAAAGGTATATGCAGAGAAATAAAGTCTGAATTTTTAAGGACTTCTTCTTTGCTTACCAATTTTACATCCATTCCGGTTTCTTTTACCCATGGGTCGTGAGCAATCACTTTCATCGAAAGACCCAAAGCGCGTTTTGCAACTTCTTTACCAATATTGCCGATACCGATTAAACCGAGTGTTTTGCCAGTAAGCTCCATACCTTTTGAATATTCTTTTTTGGGCCATTTGCCCTGACGCATTTCTGTATTGCTTAAATTTAAAAAGCGTGATACTGCGAACATATGGCCAATAGCAAGTTCAGCAACAGAAATTGAAGAGGCACCCGGAGTATTTAAAACTGGGATCCCCTTTTCTTTTGCATAAGCTACATCTATATTATCAAGTCCTACACCGCCACGTGCAATGGCTTTTAAATTTTTGCCTGCATCTATTACTTCTTTTGTAACTTTTGTAGCAGAACGAACTAATATAGCATCATAATTAACTATGTTCTGAACCAATTCTTCGGGAGAGTATTTTTGTATAACTACTTCTAATCCCGCAGCTTTCATTATGTCTGCCCCTTGAGCAGAAATTCCGTCAGCAACTAATATTTTCATAAATCTTTCCTTTAATTTTATAAACAATTATAAAACAATAAAATTAACGAAAATATAATTACTTTCCAAATTATTTTGTTGATTTGTTGATTTGTTGATTTGTTGATTTGTTTGATTTGTTGATTTGTTGATTCATTGATTCGTTGATTCATTGATTCGTTGATTTGTTGATTTGTTGATTCGTTGATTTGTTGATTCGTTGATTCGTTGATTTGTTGATTCATTGATTCGTTGATTCGTTGATTTGTTGATTCGTTCACTCCTTCCCAAGTTCAACTTGGGAAGGAGAAATAATGTGTTTATTTTGAATTAGATATTCAGAACTCCTGGTGCCTCGTAGTTTACTATTTCGCAGTCTTGTCATTCCGAAACGAAGTGAGGAATCTCACAAGTCATTGCTACCACGAAACTTGAGATTTCTCACTTCGTTTCTAAATGACATTAATATTTTGCACTATTAGTAAGCGATTTGGTATAAAGGTAAAATTATTAATTTTAGCTCAATAAAAATACAAGAAATAATACTTATTATTTTAAAATTTCCTTTTCCTTGTCCTTTACTTCAAACTCCCATGAATCGAAAAAATCCTGCAAAACTATTACTTCCACAGCTTGATTATCTGCTTTATTGCTCAACGTTCTTTTATCTTTTGTAACGAATTTAAGATTATTTCTTTTAGCTAATTCAATTAATCCAACATCAATAAAATTAATTTCATAAAATATTTCCTTATAATCTTGATTTTGTGATAATTCTATAATTTTCAATAGATTTTCATCTAATTGCTTTTGAATTAAAAAAGGAATTGAAGATTTCCATAATTCTTGTAGTGATTTACCTTGTATGTCATAATGGCTTTTAAGTATTCCATTTGCTTCAGTAATAACATTTGCAGTCGTAATAAATACGGCAATAGAATTCAAAAATCTTATATATTTCTGCTTATAATTATTTCCTTTTTTAAATATTTTTTCTGCTTCTTTAGCGATATAATCATTCTTATTCACTTTTTCAAAATAATTAATAATAAAAGATTCAGCCAGAAATCCAGTATCTACAACTGCTTTTCTTGGAATTAAAGGTAAAAATGATTTAATTCTATTGTTTTTCATATTTTATCAACAATTGGTACTCCACTATTAAGCGATAGTAAATCTCTATAATCTTCAATTTTATGATATGTAGAATCGACTAAAACCTCAAATTCATCACTTTCTTTAATTAAATCAAAGTAGAAAGCACTAATGCTGTTTGAATTTAGTAGTTTAAAGAAGTCATCCTTTTCATTGTCCCAAATAACTTTAAAAATGTTGGAATAGTCTAATTCTCTTTGATTATTTATTAAAAATACAGCAACCCATTCCAATGTGTTTTTATCATTGAGATATTTAAAATTACTTTGAGTAATTTCACTGAGCATAGTATATTTTTCAATATTTTTATAGATTAATTGTTCAAATTCTTTATTGCTAACTAAATTATTGAATAAGACATTGCAACAATTATTCAGCAATTCTCTTTTTGTATTATATTCATTTGTTAAATTTTCAAGTTCAGGGAAGTCAATTTTAATCAATTGTTTGAAGTTCGGATAATAAACAGAATCGAAAAAATTGTCAAGTTTTTTTATTCTTACTAAATCACGATAAGTGCGGTTCCAAGTGAAATCTTTATTATTTAAATAATATTTTGTCTCTTCTAAACCTGTTATAATTGGATTTAGAACTGTATCAAGCCAAACTCTCGCAATTTTTGGAGTAATTCTTTTTTTTGATAAAGATTTCATAAAAATCTGCAATTAGTTTATAAACAATTATAAAACAA
>DAIOVK010000147.1:0-3736 GCA_036759045.1 Kapaibacterium sp. (SeqCode)
ACTTTCAGATAAATTGAAAGATAAAAATATAATTTGGGATATTGTCCAGTTTAATCAATCTTTTTCTTATGAAGATTTTATTGAAGGAATGAGGCCTCAAGAAAATGGTGGATTAAAAATTGTTGATGGAATATTTAAAAAAATTGCTTATGTTGCTAAATCAAACGAAACTAAAACCTTTATATTAATTATTGATGAAATCAACAGAGGGAAAATAGATAAAATATTTGGTGAATTATTATACTTGCTTGAATATAGAGATGAATCACTAAAGCTTCATTATTCCGGTGATGATTTTTCTATTCCAGAAAACCTTTATATTGTTGGCACAATGAATACTGCCGATAAAAGTTTAGCATTATTAGATGTTGCATTGCGTAGAAGATTTTGGTTTGTAAGATGTGAACCACAAGAAATTGTATTAAGAAATATATTTAAAGTTTATGATACTAATATTTCTGTTATTAATGAAGATAAACCTGAAAATATAAAGAAATTAAGTATTAAATTGTTCAAACTCTTAAATGATGTAATCTTAAAAGAACTTGGAGATGATGCTTCAGAATTAAAGATTGGCCATTCTTACTTTTTAAAACTAATTAAATATGATGAAAATGATGAAGAAATTGAACCAAGTTTCAGCGATTTAAAAAATATTTGGTTTTACTCAATTATCCCTTTACTTGAAGAATATTGTAGTTTTAACAAAACTATGCTTTCAGAATTATTTACAAAAAGACTTGGTAATGTAAATAAAGATTTATCAAAACCAATTAATTTTACTTTAGATAACTTATCAAATATAAAATGGAATTAATTTTAAAAGAGTGGACTGGAGCTGGTAATGAGTATATTAAACTTGATGATATTTCTATTGTTGAGTTGAATGTTCAGCATTACATTAGTACTACAAACGAAGAAGATGTAAAAACAAAAATTGCTGCAAGAAAAAAAATCAAGGGAAAAAATAAAATTCGTAATATAGATATTGAACAGCATCGTATTGAATTAAATACAATTATTAAAGAAGAAATTCAAAGCATCATCACTTTAATTGAGAGCAGAAATATCATTATTTCAGAAACAGATAAAATAAACAAACAACATAAAAATAAATTAAACAAAGAAGATGTTAATCCTATTATAGAGTTTATTGAGATTAAAAATGAACTCTATGTTAAAACATATCAATATGCAGCTGAGTTTGAAATTAAACTTGAAAAGAAAAAAACCTTAAAAATCAAAATTGAACCAAGGAATCTTATAAGTGTTGAAAATTTCAAAATAATGCTTGGAACAATTTTTAATTTTCACAAGCTTGAAAACATTTCAGGCGAAAAATCAAACTCATTTTTAATACTTTATTATCTTGCATTTATAGGGCGTCTTAAAGAGGTGCTAAAGAATGGTTTATATAGAGAATATATTGATTTAGAAGAAAATATAAATTTTTTAAAAGAGAAAATTGTAATATCAGAACATATACTGTTAAATCGATATAATAAACATAAGGTATATTGTGAGTTTTCGGAGCTAACACCTGATAATTTAATTAATCAAACTATTAAAACTACATTGAATTTAATGCAAAAAAATTTCAGAGGTTATAGTATTCTACAAAATGAAATTAGAAAAATTAAAGATAGCTTTTTTAATGATGATGTTGGCAACAATAAAGTAAATATCAATTCGATAAATAACATAAGGTATAATAGACAAAATAAACGGTATGAAGAAATAATGAATTATTGCAAGAATATTTTGCAAAATATTGGTGGCTCTTTTAGTGCAGAAAACAAAATGACTTATAGCGCTTTTTATATTGATATGAATGAATTATTTGAAAAATATGTGGAGAAAAAGCTTATTGAAACAAGCAATATGATTAATAATGGTGAAGATAAAGATGAAGATAAAGATAAAGACGGATTTTGTAAAATTAGAGATTTAATTCATAAACAATTAAATGGAAATGAAAATAAATCATTCTATATTGAAACGCAAAACCAAGCTCATTACTATCTTGATGACGAGAAGGTATTTAAAATAAAACCAGATTTTCTAATTAAAAACAATAACGGAGAAGTAATTGCAGTTGCAGATGCAAAATATAAACGACTTAATAATAATAAAGAAAAGAATTACGGGATTTCAAGCAGTGATGTTTACCAATTATTGTCATACTCATACAAATTCAATACAAATACTATAATTTTAATTTATCCTAAACCCCCAAATTACTATGAAAATGATTTAAATTTCACCATAAAAATTGATAACAGTAATTCAAAAACTTTGCATATATGTTACATTGACTTAATTAGTGAAAAATAATCAGCAGAAGAAAGTATTAATGCTACTTAATTTTCAATTACAAATAACGGAAAGCAAATAAAATCTAACTAAATACGGATTTCAGTGCTTTTTCTTCTTTTGAAGTTAGCACTGAAATCCCCGCTTTTGTAAAATCGAAGCAAAAAATTTCCACCCAACCAAATTCAAGGAGAAATATTATGAATAATCAAGATATTGATGTATTAAAGCACTTTTTAGAATATCCAATTTGGACTTCAAAACCAATATTTGACAAGTTTAAAACAATTCAAAATGCTATTTTCAGAGAACATAATGCAAAAGGCAAAGAACGTTTTCTGTTCGTTAATGGAACAAAGGAGAGTAAAGTTGTTCTTGTAGCCCATGCCGATACAGTTTTTGATGAATTTTATAAGTATTCACCTCAAAAACACTCTGTTGAAATAGAAAACGATTGCTTTATCGGCAAAAATCAAAATGGAGGAAGAATTGCATTAGGTGCTGACGATAGGGCTGGCTGTGCAATATTATGGGCATTAAAAGATTCCGGACATTCAATCCTTATAACCGATGGCGAAGAAAAAGGAAGTATAGGAAGCCACTGGTTAATAGAACAAAATCCAGATATTGCAAACATTATTAATCAACACCAGTTTATGATTCAATTCGACAGACAAAGCAGCTCTGACTTCAAGTGCTACGATGTTGGAACTAAGGAATTCAGAACTTTTATTAAGGAAAACACAAATTATAGTGAACCAAACAGAAGTTCATACACAGATATTTGCACACTTTGTAAAGAAATATGCGGCGTAAACTTAAGCGTCGGCTACTATGACGAACACACAAGCTACGAACGAATAAACTTCAATGAATGGCTGCACACGCTGAATGTTGCAAGAAAATTGTTAGATGAAGATTTACCAAAGTTTGAAAGATGAAAAATCAGAACCTTGATTAATTGGGGGCTGGGAATTAGGGATTCGTCATTCGTAATTCGTCATTGGTTATTGATTATTGGTAAAAATACTAATGACTAATGACTAAAAACCATAAACCATAAACCATAAACGGAAAGTTGACTGCCGATAGCCAAAAGCTTTTCTCTGGATTCTTCACTTCGTTACCAACGACATCTTTTCTCAGTCATACTATCAACAAGTTGATAGCATGACTTTTTCTTGTCATACCATCAACTTGTTGATAGTATGACTAAAGAATAACAAAAATCACAATTCAAAGACAAAAGAAACATAATAAAATCCTTTGCGAGATAAAAGAAAAAGAATATTTTTGTATGGTTAAGAAAGGAAGAATATTCCATTCTTCTCATTTATGAGATATTCTGAGGTTTTTTGCTAATATTTGAATCATTTAATTAATTAATTATGAATCAACTAAAAGAATACTTTTTTCATAGACA
>DAIOVK010000147.1:3836-6835 GCA_036759045.1 Kapaibacterium sp. (SeqCode)
AATCATTTAATTAATTAATTATGAATCAACTAAAAGAATACTTTTTTCATAGACAACTGCTTTCCTTACATTGGAAAATAATAAAACATTTGAATTCTCTGCCTAAAAACCAGATAAATGAGGAACAACAAAAAGTTTTAAGCTATCTGAAAAGAAATCTAATTAGCGTTTTCCCTTATAGTTTTACAAAAAAATATAAATCAAATAAATTTGAAATATATAAAGATAAATCCAATAGTTTAAATTATGTAGTCCAAGATGGCAAACGACTTTATTTCAAGAGAGATTTCGATGAGAAAAGTATTAGAAGATGCTATCCGGTATTACAAATAGAACAGGATATAGAATCTCCTCATCGCTATTTAACAGAAGATTTTGACGTTGATTTGGGCGATATTGTTTTAGATATTGGAGCTGCTGAAGGCAATTTTTCACTTTCTATTGTTGAAAAAGTTGAAAAAATATTTTTATTTGAAGCTGATGCAATGTGGCTCGATGCTTTAGAATCTACATTTAGTCCATGGAAATCAAAAATTGAAATTATAAATAAATTCGTTTCAAACTTTGATGATGATAATAATTTTACCCTGGATAATTTTTTTAAAAGCAATAAGAAAATTGATTTTATAAAAATGGATGTTGAAGGTGCAGAATTAGATGTTTTAAAAGGAAGCAAGAACATATTAGAAAAAGAAAATCAAATAAAATTAGCTGTTAGCACCTACCACAGACAAAATGATGCAAAAGAAATTAATGAACTTTTGAAAAGGAACAATTTTACTACTGAATTTTCAAATGGTTATATGATTTTTTATTATGATAAGCTTGAAGCCCCATATCTAAGAAAAGCATTAATTAGAGCAAAAAAAGGATGAATCTAAATGAAAAATTTGAACCTTGCTAATACTTATGATTTACTTGACAGTTACTTAGCAACATTAGACAAAATTGCCGAAGAAAAAAGTTCTTCTCTTCTTAACAATCAGAGCTTAGTTTTTAAACTGAAGAAGAATGAATCTAACGAAATAGTCCTTATTGATTTTTCAAATTCAATTGACGGCTTTTATTTAGACAAATCAAATGTTTCTGGAAGAAAATTTATTGATGTTTTTGGAAATAATATTGACAACAATTTTATCGAACAAATTGAAACAGCTTTTCAGGGAAATATTGTTCAGTTTAATTCAATAATCAATGACCGCACTTTATTTGTTACTCTTGTTCCGGTGTTTTTCAAAAAAGAACTGATTGAGGTTGTTGGTACTTGTATAAGTACTTCAAAAATAAAAAATGAATTTATCGATATAGCTAATAATGTAAAACATTTTCTTGATTCTTTTAAACTGACGCTGGAAATACATAATAAGTCCAAATCATCACAAATATTAAATTTAAACAAAATAAACACATTAAACAGTTTGCTAATAATTGATAATGAATTATTGAATAAAGTTCTTTCGTTTGCGAGAATCGGTTTATGGAGAGTTGAAGTAAACAGTATGAATATTATAGTTAGTAATCAGGTATTTGAAATTTTAGGAATAAATAATGAAGCTAAAGGTAATGATTTATCTAAATGGTTGGATTTAATTCATCTTGATGATATAAATAAAGTAAATAATGATTATAAAATATTTCTTGATAAAAAGTTAAAAATATTTGAATCGACATTTAGAGTAAAAAAACAAGATAACGACTGGGTATGGGTTAAGTGTATCGGGCAGAGTTATTATACAGATACGAATAATAACCTACCAGCTACAATTGTAGGACTTGTAATTGATATTCATTCTGAAAAAACAAATGATTTAGAAAAAGACCGACTAATTTCCGAACTAAAAAAGTCTAATTTCGCTGCTGAAGAAACGGCTATCGAAATTATTGAACTGTATCAGGAACTTGTAAACTCTGAGAAATTCTTTGTTGATATGAATTTAAAGAAAGATGAGCTATTTTCTATTTTGTCTGTTGAATTAAAATCTTCAATTCTTGGATTTCTCAGCTTGTCCAATTTAATATTTCAGGAATACCACAACTTTTCTAAGGAAGAAATAAAAGACGCACTAAAGGAAATTCATATTTCTTCTAAAAACCTGTTTGATTTCTTAGAAAATATTTTGCTTTGGACTCAAATTCAAAATAAAAAAATTGAATATAATCCCAACTTTTTTTATTTAAAAGATTTATTAAATGAATCCCTTCTGCTGTTTGCAAATATTATTCAAAATAAAAATTTGATTGTTGAAAATAATGTTGATGAAAAGATTGTAGTTTTCGTTGATTACAATATGATAAATTCACTTTTTAGGAATCTGATTTCTAACTCAATTAAATTTTCCAATCAGAAATCCAAAATAATAATAAAAAACAAACCAATTGAATTAAATTCTTCTTTCGTTGAAATTTCAATAAATGATAATGGAATTGGAATAGATGACAAATTAAAAAAATATATTTTTAAATTCAATAAAAAAGCAATAAGAAGAGGAAGTAATAATGAAATTGGTTCTGGATTGGGGCTTGTCCTTTGCAAAGAATTTATTAACTACCATAAAGGGAAAATTTGGTTTGAAAGCAAAAGAGCTTCCGGAACAACTTTCTTTTTCACGCTACCTTTAGTTCGGCTGTAAAAAATTTCAATAATAGGTGATTTTTTAATCAGAGAACTCCTTGCTTCATAACGAAAATAAAACAGTTAGAAGATTTGCCTCGTAAAAAAAATTGCGCAAATTTTATAGAAAAGGTATCATTTCGAAACGAAGTGAGGAATCTCATAATCTGTAGTACCAATGACTTGTGAGATTTCTCACTTCGTTACCAATGACATCGCTACTTTAATAAAACTTTACGAAAGTTAAAATTCTAAACTATCTAAACCTTCTAATCTTTCTAAACCTGATGTCATCACCATTTAAACTCTAACTCTCCCAAATTTACGTATTATTTTATTTATTTTTTTAATAAATATAGATTAGTAGCAGTTTATCTTGAATTTCATC
>DAIOVK010000148.1:0-6814 GCA_036759045.1 Kapaibacterium sp. (SeqCode)
TTCTTCGCTGCGATTCAGAATTACAGGGGTAAAATTTTGTCATCTCCATTTAAATAAAGCTCTTGCTTTATCAGGGGGTTCGGAATGACAAAACAATAACAATTAACAATAATTAAAGATTCTTCTCTTCGTATTGGAATGATATTGTTATTTTTCCATCAAGCGTTTTCTGGTATAAGCAATTAATCCGCCTGCTTCAACGATTTCCTGCTGTGCTTTTTGCAAAGGAATAACATCAAAAGCTTTTCCGGTTGTTTTATTTACAACTTTTTTGTCGGAAATTTCTAATTCATCGCCAACTTTTGCATCAATTTCCGGACAGCTTACGGTTTGCAAACCGAGATTTACGCTGTTTTGTAAGAATATACGTGCAAAATTCCTTGCTACGATGATTAAATTATGTCCCTTTAAAGTTGATGCAGCTTGCTCACGTGAAGAGCCGCAACCGAAGTTTTTTCCAGCTAAAATAATACTTCCGTCTGGTACTTGCTTGCTATTTAACATTTTGTTAAGGTCAGTAATATCGTCAAAGCAATATTGTGGCGTTTCTGTTGGAAGCACGGTTGCCATATATCTACCGGGATAAATAATATCGGTAGAAATGTCGTCTTCTAATTTATAAATTACTTTTGCCATTTTATGCTCCTTTCCTTGGGTCAGTGATTTTACCAGTAATAGCAGAAGCAGCAGCAACTGCAGGTGAACAAAGATATACATCTGAATTTGGATTGCCCATTCTGCCTTTGAAATTACGATTAGTTGTTGAAAGAGCAACTTCACCATCGCCCAAAGCACCTTGATGGACTCCAAGACAAGGTCCGCAGCCCGGATTCATTATTACAGCACCGGCTTTAAGCAATGTGCTTAAATATCCTTTATCCATTGCTTCCTGATAAATTCGTGTGGAAGCAGGGAAAATAAGCATACGAGTATTTTTTGCTACTTTCTTGCCTTTAATTATGTTGGCAGCGGTTTCCAAATCGTCCAATCTTCCGTTTGTGCAGGAACCAATCACGATTTGTTGAACTTCAAGTCCTTCGAGTGCTGTAACAGGTTTTACGTTATCGACAGTATGAGGACAGGCAATTTGTGGTTCCAATGTATTTACATCAATAACAACTATGCTGTCGTATTCTGCATCTTCATCTGGCGTAACGATTTCAATATTTTCTTTTACTCCTGCAACTTCGCGTAAGTAACGTAATGTTTCTTCGTCTGCAGGAACGATACCGGAAGTGGCACCAGCTTCAACACTCATATTGCTTACGGTTAAGCGTCCAGAAGTATTCATTGATTTGAAAGCAGAGCCGTGATATTCAAGGACTTTAAAATTTGCACCTTCGGCTGAAATTTTGCCGATTAAGTATAAAATCAAATCCTTCGGCTGAACGAATGGACTGAACTTACCATTTGCTATAACTTTAATAGTTGCCGGAACAGGGACGTTAAGCACAGAGCCCAAAGTCCAAACAGCAGCCATTTCTGTAGCACCTATACCAAATGCGAAAGCTCCTAAAGCGCCGTGTGATGTTGTGTGGCTGTCTGTTCCAACGACAACGTAGCCCGGACGAACATAGCCGTATTCTGGCAATATTTGGTGGCAAATCCCCATTTCATCGCCACGTATATCATGAAATTTCTCAATACCTTGTGCTTGAACGAAATTTCTAATTTTCTTCTGATTTGTTGCAGTTTTTTTACTTTCAGCGGGAACGCGGTGGTCGAATATTATTGCAATCCGCTTTGCGTCCCATACGTTTGGCTCTAAACCAGTACCACTATATATTTCCTGGAACTGATTCATAACAAGAGCAGCATTTTCGTGGGACATAGCCAAATCCACTTTCGGCTCAACTATTTCACCTACGGAAACAAATTGCTTTCCGCTTGCTCTTGCGAGTATTTTTTGAACTAATGTTTGTTTCATTAAATCCTCTTTTTTTGAATAGAATTTATTTGTTATTTATTTTTAATATACTTCTTTTACAAATCAAACAAATATTCGGGAGCTAAATCTAATTCATTTTCCCAAGTAATTGTGTTCAACTTTATAGAAAAATTTTTAAAAAAATCTATATTTCTTAATGGTTCAAAGATTTTTCGATTGTCATTAAAAATTGTGTTTTTCAAGTCCACAATCTTACTTAATCCATTATCGAAAAATACCTTGATTTTATAATCATTTATGTATTCTGCATTAATTACATTTAACAGCATATTTACTCCAATGGATTAATTTTATTAAATGTCCCCTGGTTCATTAATGAATACCAGTTGTTAAGCAATTCATCTTTATGATATTCATACCACTCCATAACTAAAGAAAGTGCTCTTTTAGGAAATTTTCCTTCTACAACCCCGTTTTCGATAGTAACAGTAATCTGATAATCACCATATTTCGCATGAAAATGTGGTGGATTATGGTCATTAAAATTCATAAAAATAATAATTCCTAAAAATCTGCTTATTTCTGGCATTATACATTTCTTTTAATTTAATTGTTTATTCGATTATATAAATAAAACAAATAAACACACTTAATTAAATTCAAAATTAATCAAATAAAAAGAAATAATAAAATAAAGAATTGAGAGAAAGATGAGATATTTATTTTGATTAGAAGAAAATTTCAGTATAATTAAAGAGATCCTAACTCCTTTACTTTAAATATTGAACTAGTGTAATAATTCTTTAAAAGACTTACTATCTTTTGTCATTCCGAACCCCCTGATAAAGCAAATGCTTTATTTAAATGGAGATGACAAAATTTTACCCCTGTCATTCTGAAGCGCAGCGAAGAATCCAGAAAATTTTTTTAACCACTACTCTCTGGATTCTTCACTTCGTTCAGAATGACAGACAAATGTAAAGATGTCATTGGCAACCCAAGATAAAGAAAGACCTTTATTTAAATGGAAATGACAAAATTTTACCCTGTCATTCCGAAACGAAGTGAGGAATCTCACAAGTCATTGCTAACACAGAGTTTGAGATTCTTCGCTCCGCTCAGAATGACATCGCACTTTTTACTCCCAAAACTTTACAAAAGTTAAGAAACTTTCGCAAAGTAATAAGATTAGTACTTTTGTAAAGTTTCTTAACTTTGCAAAAGTTTAAAAACTAAACTATCTAATCTATCTAAACTTTTCTCATTCAAGCAGCTTCTCGTCATTATCCATTTCGAGTAATTGAATATTAGGAATTGATGTTCCAGCTATGCCTTTTATAGCTCCATAAAAATAAGAAGTATTAGTTCGAATTTTTTCTAATTGCTTTTCTCTCTCTTTCCAAATTTTTTGTATCTGCATTTTTTCTTTGTTAAAACCATCTTGTATAGAATAAAAACCCTCAATTATAGCTTCGAACTGTCCGCGAAATTCCTGACTAACCAAATAATTATAAAGCATCTCCATTTTCGACTCTCTGCCCTGATTAGTTATTGCAACGTTATGCACCTCAATAACACTGTATCTAAGAACTGGAACAAGCCAACGGAACTCACGGAAAGAGCAGACCCAAACTCCATCTCTAAAAATAAATTTTTCCTGCTCTTCGGGCATTGCCTCAGTAATAATCACTAGAATATCTGCTTTTTCGAGCAAATTATCTTCTTTTAATTTGCTAATCCAGTTGTTGTCGAAATTCTTAGTGCGTTTGCTTTCGTAATAAATCTTTCCGCAAAGAGTGCCAGTAGTATTTCTTATTACCTGGATGACGTCAGCACCCTTTGCACCTTTTTTAACTTCGTTAATTTCATCGAAAGGAAAAAGTTCTCTTAAAGTTCTTTCAATTTCAAGTTCCTGAACTTCGCCTTGCAACTGCATTGAACCTTGCTCAGCACGTTTTTTCAATTCCTCAATTTGCTTAGACATATCTTCAATAGTCTTTTCTCTTTCTTTAAGCGTTAATTTGTAATCGTCTTCAAAACGCTGTGTAATTCTGCTTCTTTCTTCCTGAAGTTTTTGATTAAATTCCTTTTCTTTTTCGTAAATAATTTGCTCTTTTATTTCTTCTTTTTCGCGTTTTAGCTTTTCGTTTTCGGCTACAGCTTTATTATATTCTTTCAATTTGTCCGATTTTTCATCTAATTCTTTTTTCAATGATTCAAGTTGTTCATTATTTTCAGAAAGCAAACGTTTTTTAAACTCTTCTTTTTCGTCATCAAATTTTTTCTTCAAGTCGCTTTCCAACTGCTGTCTGAGTTTATTGCGTTCTTCTCTGAATTCTTCTTCTTTCTCGCGAATTATTTGCTCTTTTATTTCTTCTTTTTCGCGTTTTAGTTTTTCATTTTCGGCTACAGTTTTATTATATTCTTTAAGCTTATTTGACTTTTCGTCTAATTCTTTTTTCAATGATTCAAGTTGTTCATTATTTTCAGAAAGCAAACGTTTTTTAAACTCTTCTTTTTCGTCATCAAGTTTTTTCTTTAAATCGCTTTCTAATTGCAGTTTTATTTTGCTACGTTCTTCTCTGAATTCTTCTTCTTTTTCGCGAATGATTTGCTCTTTTATTTCTTCTTTTTCACGCTTTAGCTTTTCGTTTTCGGCAACTGTTTTATTATATTCTTTCAACTTATCCGATTTTTCATCTAATTCTTTTTTCAATAATTCAAGCTGCTCATTGTTTTCAGAAAGCACCCGCTTTTTAAATTCTTCTTTTTCGTCATCAAGTTTTTTCTTTAAATCGCTTTCCAATTGCTGCTTTTCGTCATTTAATTTCTTTTCTACTTCGCTTTTAAGGTTAACTTCAAATTCTTTTTTTTCACTTTCAAAGTTATTTTTAATTTTTTCTAATTCGCTTTCTTTTTGTGAAAACTGCTTTTCCATTAGAGAAATTTTATTTTTGTATTCGTTGTCGAATTGTGATTGCAATTGTTTAAATAAAACCTCATTAACGTTGATTTCTGTGTTGCAATTTGGGCATTTAATTAAATTATTCTTTTCCATTTTCCAAAAATTTAAATTTCAAAAATGCAAATTAAGTAAAATCTTTTTAAGAAGAGTGCTAAAAATAGTCAATCTGAGCAAATGCGAAGAAACCAGAGAACAGCAATCGGCTATCAGCAATCAGCTTTTAAATTACTGGTCATTGAGCTTGTCGAAATGACCGACAATCAATTTTTCAGTTTATGGTTTATGGTTTATGGTTTATGGTTTATATTTTCGGCTGTCAGCTATCAGTTTTCAGCTATCGGCTATCGGCTATCGGCTTTTTAGTCATTGGTCATTGGGTTATTGGTAAAAGATAATTAACAATTAATCATTAACAATTATTTATTGAGCGTAGTCGAGATGACCAATTATTCAAGAATACATCGCGACCCACAGTTCCGCTCCTTACTCTTATAGCCATACGAACAACAATTTGGTATTATGGTTTACCAATGACATCTTTTCTAAGTCATACTATCAACAAGTTGATAGCATTACTTAAAAAATAACTGTTTCTAAATCTCAAATTATTTGTTAACAATGACTTGTGAGATTCCTCACTTCGTTTCGGAATGACAGGGTTAACAGATGTCATCTCCATTAAAATTAAGTTCTTACTTCATTCTGGGGTTTGGAAATATTTTAAAATAATTTCAAAATATTTTATAAAACGTTTTATTGCTATATAATGTAAGCACTTATATTTTTGCTTTTGTTTTTAATTACAAAAGGAAAAAATATGTGGTTCGAAGTATTTAAAACAGGTGAGCATACAGATTCATCTGGCAACAAAGCAAGCTATAGCGAAGCAGAACTCGACAAAATAGCAACTCTATACAATTCCCGCTTAAAAGAAAGTGACTCATATCAAGCCCCGGTAGTGAAAGGGCATCCCAAAACTGATGACCCCGCGTTCGGCTGGGTAGAAATGTTGAAGCGAAAAGGAAGTGTTCTTTTTGCTAAAATCAAGCAACTTGCACCTGAAATTATTGATGAAATAAAGCAGGGACACTTCAAAAATATCTCAATAGCACTTTATCCCGATATGTTGCTCCGTCATATCGGTTTGCTCGGTGCAATTCCACCGGCAGTCAAAGGATTGAAACCAGTTTCTTTCAGCGAAAATGATACTTACAACACATTCAATTTATAATATGACAAAATCAATTGTTTTGACGATTCAAACAGCGAAGAAATCTTGAAAGAATATATCACAGTACTTGAAAAAAACAGTTCTTTAATTAAAGAAAATGAATACTTAAAAGCAAAATTGCTTTCTTTTGAAAGTGAAAAAAGGATTAACAGTTACAGAGAATTTGCCTCAACACTTCTGAGAAACAAAACCAATCAATCGGGCAATCAAACATTTATTAGCAATCTTGTTGACATTTTGGAAATGGCTTATAATCAGGACAGAAAAAATACAAACGAGTTTTCAACAGAATCGGAAGAAAGCGTGAACAAAGTAAAGGAATTTGCTCTTTCATTTGTTGAAAATCCTCTTACGAAAGAATTTGCTGTCCAAAATGAAAACCAATCTTACATTTCAAATTTTGACTTTTCCAAAAGAAAAGTTGACCCTGAAAAATTGGAGCTACACAACAAAGCAATAGAACTGCAAATGACAAATTCAGGTATGTCTTATCAAGATGCATTGAAGATGCTGGTTTGCTGATTTCATTGAAGTTAGAAAAAATTTTAATTGTAAATAGTTAACTTAGTGCAATCTTAGTAGTCTTTGTGGTTTTTCTTTTAAACACAAAGTTCACAAAGAATTTCACTAAGAACACAAAAATATTCACCTTAAACATTTCCATTTTGAGTGGGCATTGCGGTGCTCCCCAAAAATTGGACAGTTGAATAAGGTGGAAAATTGTTAAATT
>DAIOVK010000149.1:0-6807 GCA_036759045.1 Kapaibacterium sp. (SeqCode)
CTTTATCACGTTCAAGGTAAGCAGTATCAGGTATGGATGTTTAGCGGTGAAAATCAGCGTTAATATCGGTAAATATTTTGCTGCATTACCGATGCAACTTGGATTAATCGGGCTTATTCCTATGCTTATTGGATTTTATTCTACATATAAAAAAAGCAAACAAATTTTCTGGTTCTTAACTGCTTTAGTTTTAGTTTGCTTCTTTTACTCAATAAATTATTCTATTCACGATATTGAATCATATTTTCTAACAAGCTATATTGCTTTAATTTTCTTTTCTGCTGCCGGACTGAAATTTTTATATGAAAAAAATAAAAAATTACTACCATTATTTGCTATAATTCCAATAATCTCTCTGGTTCTGAACTTTGAATCAAACAACAATTCAAGCGATTATTTGGTTAATGATTATACTGATAACCTCGTTAATAATCTTGAAGAAGATGCAATTGTTATATCATCGCAATGGGATTACTGGTGTTCTGCCTTTTGGTACAAGCAAAAAGTTGAAGGATTAAGAAAAGATGTTACTTTAGTTGAAATGGAATTGCTTCGCCGCACCTGGTTTGGTCCACAGCTCAACGAATGGTATCCAAAAGTTATGGGTAATTCAAAGCAGGAGATGGAAGCATTTCTTTCTGAATTGGAGGTATTTGAATCAAATGGAAATTACAATCCAAACCTTTTGCAGGATAGGTATGAAAAACTTATTAACTCAATTATTGACAAAAACTTCGATAATCATCCAATTTACTTAACTCTTGATGTAATTGAAAAAGAACAAAATATTGCAAAAAACTATGAAAAAATTCCTGTCGGCTTTGCTTTCAAATTAGAAAAAGATAAACAAACAAGGCAAATTGACTTAAGTAAAATCAAACTTGATAGATTTGCCAATTCAATGAAAAATAATACATCAAATCATTTGATAACAGGTATAAAAGATATAGCAGTGCTTAATCTCGTAAATATTGCAAGATATGGATTATTTACAAATCAAATTGATAAGACAAAAGAAGCTATTAATATAGCAAAAAAAATAAATCCGAAAAATGAATTGATAATGCAGGTAGAGCAGCAGTTGAAGTAGCTGTAATCAACAACAAGAAGAAGAAAATAATGAATCTCCGATAAAGGAAGAGTTTTATTTCAATTGAGATGGCATAACTAAAACTGTCATTCTGAAGCGAAGCGAAGAATCTCACAACTTCTTGCTAACACAGAACTTGAGATTTCTCACTTCGTTTCGGTATGACAGAAGAAAAGATGTAATTAGAAAATCATTCAATTAAGTATTTTACATCTCCATAAGTTGTAGCTTCAAATACTTGGGAATTATTCAAAGAATCTTTATAATGATATTTAGCTGTAAATAATAATCGGAAACAACTACTGCTAAAAGCATAATTTGAATCAAGTCCACGGAAAGTATACTGATAATAATTGATTCTATTTCCTTCAAAGTATGCATTTTCAATAAGTTTTGTTGTATCATTGATAATTTTTGAATTTCCTTCATCTGATATTTTGTGTTCAAAAGCCAAAGATACTGAAATCAAACAATTTACTGAAGGCTGAAATGAAAAATTAATAATATTCTTTGTAGGATTTGGGTATGCTGGCGTGATTTGGAGATTGAAATCATCAAATTCAATACTTTTCCAATCGTCTTTATCTTCAGAAACAATCGTTCCATCATCAAGCGTTTCAGTGATTTTGCACTTATTATTATCGTTTGAAGGTTCGTTACTTGAACTGCACGATGTAAATATAATATATGAAAATAGCACGAAAAAACAGAATAATAATTTTATTTTCATTGCTTTTGCTTTAAAGTTAAACATATATAAATAAGTGATTTTTTACTCTTTCCCAAGTTGCACTTGGGAAGGCAACTTTCACAAAAGCTATGGCTTTTATAACAAGTTGCTTTTATTAATAAATTTTTTTTTCTGTCATACCGAAGCGAAGCAAAGAATCTCATAACTACTTGTTACCACAGAGTTTGAGATTCCTCACTTCGCTTCGGTATGACACAAGGTAGTAAGTCTTTTAACGAATTACAACACTAAGAAAGTTGAATATATATCCAATTACAAATTCACTTCGCTTGAGTTTCCAACGTTCAGATGATAAAAATTGCCTTTTACTATTGCATTGTTTCCAATAATTGATTGCTCCAATAAAGTGTTTTCAACAGTAGCGCCATCGCTTACTATAGTATCACGGATTACGCTGTCTTTTACGTGTGCTTCGCGGGCAACAGTTGCGTAAGGACCAATAACAGAACGCTGAACAACGGCGTTATCATCAATAAATACCGGTGGAATAATTACAACATCTTTCAAATTCCGCGATTGAGAAGATTGCTCAAGTAAAAAGCGGTTTGTTGAAAGCAGAGTTTCGGATTTTCCGCAGTCATACCAGCCGTCAACTGGAAAAGTTGTGAATTTTTCGCCTTCGTTCAGCATTAGCTGAAGCGCATCAGTTAATTGATATTCATCTTTTGTGCGAATATCTTCATCAATTAACTTTTTTAAAGATTTTTTAAGTAATTCAGTTTCTTTGATATAGTAAAGCCCGACAATTGCAAGATTAGAAACAGGTTTCTGCGGTTTTTCGACGAATTTTGTTACGAAATTTTGATTATTCAAAACGACAACACCAAATCTGCGTGGGTCATCTACGAGTTTTACTCCGATTGAAGAATAGTTAGATTTCTGAGCTAAATTCAAATCTAAATCGAAAATGGTATCGCCCAGAATTATCATAAGTGGTTCGCTTTCGAATGTTTCGCTTGCCACCCAAATCGCATGCCCTAATCCAAGTGAATCTCTTTGAGAGATAAATGAAACATCAATATTATAATTACGAGTAACATAGTCCTGAACTAATTTCCCCATATACCCTGTTACGATAGTAATGCGTTCTATTCCCTGACTTATTACTGAATCAAGTATATGCCCTAAAATTGGCTTTCCTGCTACGTTTAAAAGTACTTTTGGAAGTGTGTATGTGTGTGGTCTTAAGCGAGTTCCAACACCTGCTACCGGAATTACTGCTCTCATTTTTTTTCTATTTAGTTTTAATAATTTGCTTATTAATAGAATAAATATAAAAATTAAATATTTACTTGCTATAAACGTAATAAAAACAAAATTATTAAAGTGAGTTCTAAAATTATCATCTTTATACAAAATATGGTATCTCAAGTGTAGTTTTAATAAGAATTTGTGAGATTTATCGCTGCGCTTATCTATAACATCTTTGTTTGTTATTCTGGCGTATGCCAGAATCCATCTTGGTTTTTAGCCATTAGTAATTTGTCATTAGTGTAATAATTCTTTAAAAGACTTACTATTTTGTGCCATTCCGAAACGAAGTGAGGAATCTCAAAGTCTGTGGTAGCAAATACTTGTGAGATTCTTCGCTTCGCTTCAGAATGACAAGCAAGCGAAATAGCAAACTACGAGGCATTAGGAACTCTGACTTTTGTTAATCTATTATTAAACATTATACGAATAAGCTGGGTCTAAAATTTTTAATAGATATTCGCCATAACCGGATTTTTTAAGTGGTTCAGCAAGTTTAAGCAACTGTTCCTCATTGATAAAGCCCATTTTATAAGCAATTTCTTCAACGCAGGCAATTTTTAAACCCTGACGCTCTTCAATTGTTTTAACGAAATTAGATGACTCAATAATAGATGAATGTGTTCCGCTATCAAGCCAAGCGTATCCACGTCCCATAAGTTGTACTTTCAACTTTTTGCGCTTTAAATATTCAATATTAATATCAGTTATTTCAATTTCGCCTCTCGCAGAAGGTTTCAGATTCTTTGCTATTTCGATAACGTTGTTATCATAAAAATACAATCCGACAACCGCGAAATTTGACTTTGGTTTCTTTGGTTTTTCTTCAAGCGAGATGACTTTACCGTTTTTATCAAATTCTACAACACCATAGCGTTCTGCATCGTTTACATAATATCCAAATACTACAGCTCCTTCATCAAATTTAACAGAGTCTTGTAAGAGCTTTGGCAGAGAATTTCCATAAAATATATTATCACCAAGAATTAAACAAACCCTGTCATTTCCAATAAACTCTTCACCAACAATAAAAGCATCGGCAAGCCCGCGAGGCTCCTTTTGAATTTTATAAGAAATATTTAATCCAAGCTGCTTCCCATCGCCGAAAAGAGATTCAAAGCGGGAAATATCCTGAGGGGTAGAAATGATTAAAATGTCTTTTATACCAGCAAACATCAAAGTAGAAAGAGGGTAATAAATCATTGGCTTATCGTAAATGGGAAGAAGCTGTTTGCATACTCCTATTGTAACGGGATACAAACGAGTTCCGGATCCACCCGCTAAAATAATACCTTTCATAAATTACTTCCTAATTATATTATTAACATATCAATTACAAACTTAAATAAAAGAGCCGAGAGAATTGCAACAAAAATACTTAAAAAAGACGAAAAAAGAACTACTTTCTTCCCAAATTCCTTTAAAATCACAACGAAAGTAGTGAAGCAAGGGAAATATAGCGTTACAAACACAATAAAAGTAATTACCTGATTTAGAGTTAGCGGCAACTTCGATAAATTCTCGACACCCATTGCCTGATTTGCCATTACTAAAATCAATTCTTTTCTAAAAAATCCAAAGACTAATGTAGAACCCAATTCTTTAGGTAATCCGAGCAAGTATGTTACCAACGGCTCAAACGCTAAATTTATATAATAAGATACTTCAAAATATTCTATCCACCCCAAAACGATACTACCCAGAACAAGAAAAAGTATTGCATCTTTTGTAAAATCTGCAATTCTTAACCAGGTCTTTTGAAATGAATATTTTAAAGAAGGGATTTTTAGTTTGGGTATTTCAAGGACTAAGCCAATTGGTTTTGATAATAATTTTGACAAAATCTTTCCGTTGATTGCAATAATTAAAATAACAAACATAAATATAATCACAGCCCAAACAGGTGTTGCAAAGGCAGCAGTTAAAGCAAAAATTACTGCTATACGCGCTGAGCATGGAATAAAAGGAATTAATGCAGCAGCTATAGCTCTATCTCGCCTGTTTTCAATCATTCTTGTCGAATAAATCGCCGGAACCGAGCAGCCAAATCCCAAAACAAATGATACGACTGATTTCCCATGCAAACCTATTTTATGGAAAATGCCGTCCATTAAAAATGCAATTCGGGATAAATATCCTGTTTCTTCGAATAATGACGTTAAAAATACTAATGGCAGAAAGTATGGCAGAATTATTCCGACAATACCGGAAAAACCAAGATACGCTCCGTTTAGTGTAAACCAAAGAAATTCATTGTAATTTTTTACAGGAGCTAATATATCGGCTAAATAAACTAACGGGGCTTCAACTAAACCAGACAATACGCTCCCAATAACAAATATTAAGAAAAAATAAAGAACAAAAAATACTCCTAAAAAAAAGTGTCCAAAAATCGGATGCAATAAATAATCATCAACTTTTTCGTCTAAAGCGCGTGTCTTTCTTTCTTTATAGCAGCAAACTTCTTCACTGATTTTCATTGAATGGTGGTGCCGCTCATAAGAAACTGTTTCATAACATTCCAATTTATGTTCTTCTTTGAGTTCACGCTCTATTCCTTTAATTAAATCAGCAACATTGTGCCTTATATTTTCCTGAACTAAAGCAGGATTCTCAATTAATTTAATTGCAATGAATCTACTCGAAATGTTTTTTTTCTCAAAATATAGTTTAATTGCAAGTTCTATATTTTGAATGTGCTTTTCAATATGATGAGTATATTGGAATATCTTCGGCTCTTTATGTGAGTATTCAATATAATCGTAACAAATTTCAGATAGTTCTTTAATTCCCTTGCCAAATTTAGCTTTTGTTGCTGTTACAGGAATACCCAAAATGCTTTCTAACTTTTTTATATCAATATGAATACCTCTTGCTTCAGCTTCATCAAACATATTTAGAACTACTACGACAGGCAAACCCAACTCAAGCAGTTCAATCGTAAGTTCAAGACCTCTTGTAAGCAGCGTTGAATCAATCACATTAAGGACAAGGTCAACAAGGTTATTTGTCAAATAATCCAATGTAATTTGCTCTGATTTATCATTTGGATTTAGAGAATAAATACCAGGCAAATCAATTACATTATAAGTATTAGCATTAATATTGATTACTGAAGAGTTAATCAATCCTACAGTTCCAGACACAGCAATTTTATTTGTTTTTATATCGGACAGGACATTAAAAAGGGTGCTTTTTCCTGAATTTGGCTGCCCTACGAGTACTATCGTTTTATTGTTCATTTTCCACAATAATTTTATTAGCTATTTCTCTGCCAATAGCTAATTTATTTGACCTGATAGTTAGGTTTTCTAAAATTACTGGTCCCCACCTGTTGTCGTTATGCTTCAAAATAATATCATCTATATGTATTCCAACAGAACTTAATTTTCTCTTGGACTGGTGCCCTGAATTTATTTCTTTTATTTTTAATCGAACTTCTATTGGTGCTTCTGTTAAACTCATTTTTTAACTAATTGTTTTATTTACAGAAAATTGGGGAAAGCAAAATCTGCGTTCCGCTCATAAAACAGAAACGATAAAAGAACAGTTTTATTTTTTATATAATATCCAAATAACTTTGGCTGTCAGCTATCGGCTATCGGCTATCGGCTATCGGCTATCGGCTATCAGCTATCGGCTATCGGCTATCAGCTATCAGCTATCGGCTATCGGCTATCGGCTATCGGCTATCGGCTATCGGCTATCGGCTATC
>DAIOVK010000150.1:0-6797 GCA_036759045.1 Kapaibacterium sp. (SeqCode)
TTATTCTTATATTACACACACTTATGACAACTAGGAAAGTTGAGTTAATTATTAAAAACCAAGAACACACCCCTACCCCTCTCAAGAGGGGAATAAGAAAAGTGCTTTAAAAAATGTATTTTAACTACACTTTTTCATTTCTCAAAAGAAAAATTACCTAATGTGAGTTAAAGGTAATTTTTATTAAATTTGTAATTATTATTTTAATAGAGGAAAAAATGAAAACTGCATTAATTCTGATTGATATTCAAAACGATTATTTTGAAAATGGAAATAATCCTCTTTCAGGTTCTTTGGAAGCAAGTTTAAATGCAAAAATGTTGCTTAATGACTTTAGGAATAAAAATTTACCTATTGTTCATATTCAGCATATTGCAGTATCGCCTGCTGCAACTTTTTTTAAACCAAATACTCTTGGAGTTGAAATTCACCTCAATGTTTTTCCAAAAGAAAATGAAAAAGTTATTCAAAAGTATTATCCAAATGCTTTTAGAGAAACTGAATTATTAGAGTACTTGAAAACAGATGGTATTACTGATTTAGTAATCTGTGGAATGATGACCCAAATGTGCGTTGACGCAACTGTTAGAGCAGCAAAAGATTTTGGCTTTAATATCAAAGTGATTGAAGATGCCTGCGCCACAAAAAATCTGGAAATAAACGGTATAACAGTTAATGCTAATGATGTACAAAATAGTTTTTTAGCTGCTTTGAATTACTTTTATTCAGAGGTGATGAAAACAGAAGAATTCTTAAAAGCTTAATAAATGTATTCTATAGTTCAGGTTTGAAACTTCGTTAATGAAAATGATTTCTAAAAATTGTGACTTTACCTCAAATTTATAGATAACACTAAATTTTATTAGCAAACTCAGAAAAAGCCATACCATCAACAAGTTGATAGCTTGACAAAAATATTCATTCTGACTTCAAAAAATAGATATTCCATATCTACAAGATATGGAATATCTACCAGCGTATATATCTGTTAAACATATAGTTGCGTGCTAAAAGAGCCAAAGTGGTTCATTCTGAAGCGTAGCGAAGAATCTCGAACTCTGTGGTAGCAATGACTTGTGAGATTCCTCACTTCGTTTGCCAATGACATCTTTTACTGTCATTCTGGCGTATGCCAGAATCCATCTTACTTTTTGGTTATTTGTAATTGGTCATTAGTTATTAGTAAAAATACTAATTACTAATAACAAATGACTAATGACCAATAAAAACTATTTTTTAAGATAGATTCTGACATTCGTCAGAATGACACTTTTACTTATTTCATCTCTATTATAATGAAGCTCTTGCTTTATCAGGGGGTTCGGAATGACAGGGTAAAATTATGTCATCTCCATTTAAATAAAGCATTTGCTTTATATGGGGATTCGGAACAACAAATTATAGAACTTCACATTAATATTTTTTCAACTTCATTTGCAATTTCTAATGAAGATGTTAATCCGGGTGATTCTATTCCAATTAAATTTACTAAACCAGCCAATCCCTTCCCGCTTTCCTCCTGAATAATAAAGTCTCTGAAATCTCCTCCTTCCGTCTGAAGCTTAGGGCGAATTCCAGCTTGGTCCGGAGATAAATCTTCAAACTCCAATCCTTCTATATAGCTTGCGCCTGCCATATAGAATTTTTCTTGCAGTGCTTCCGGAACAGAATAATCCAATGTTCTGTTATTCAAAAATTGCACATCTGGACCAAGTTTAAGCGAACCAGACATATCAATCGTTAAATGAATACCGAGACCAGCTAATTTTTTTTGAGGTGTTGGGTATATCAAATGATTTGCCATATAGCTTTTGCCCGGCTTAATCCTAAAATAATGCCCTTTTGCATAATTCAAAATATATTTTTCTTTATCTATATCAATTCCGCAACTTTCAGCAACGGTGTCGCAGTCAAGTCCGGCAGCATTAATTAAGTATTGGGAGGTAACTGAAAAAGCATCGCCATCTTTCGTTTCGATTTCAATTTCAAATAAATCATTTTTCTTATCTGCTTTAGAAAAAATATGATTAAAAGCAAAATCAGCTCCGTTTTCTTTAGCAATATTAAAAAGCACATTCATAAAAGAATGGCTGTCAACAATCCCTGTATCCGGCGACCAAAGAGCAGAAACACATTTTATACTGGGTTCTATTTCCTTTAATTTGCTTACTGGAAATTCCAGAATATTTTCAACACCATTGTTTTTAGCATTCTTTAACAACCGCTCCAATTCAATTGAATCTTCATCATTAACAGCAACGATGAATTTTCCTACTCTTTTATGTGGAATCTTATTCTTTTCTAAAAAAGGATAAATATTTTTATTTGCCTGAACGCAAAGTTTTGCTTTGAGCGAGTTTGCAGGGTAGTATATTCCGGAATGAATGACTTCGCTGTTCCTTGAACTTGTTTCTTGTCCAAAACCGGAATTACGCTCTAAAACCAGCACACTTCTATTTTTTGAAAGGTTCGCAGCAACAGCAAGCCCAACGATTCCAGAACCAATAATTACAACTTCATAATCCATTTTTCAACTTTATTTTTTAATTTTACGTCTATACAAAAATGTAAAATTAAATATAAATTAGAAATAAAAAAATTGGAAGATACTATTGTAGCATTGGCAACCCCGCCGGGCATTTCCGGAATCGCAATGGTGCGGATAAGCGGCAAAGATGCAATACGAATTGCTGACTCCTGCTTCGTTTCAAATAAAAAAATTGCAGAATCAAAGAGCCACACAATATTAGTAGGAAATATCATTTATCAAAACACCGTAATTGACAGCTTAGCAGCATTGATTTTCAAAAATCCACATTCCTTCACTGGCGAAGATACCGTAGAATTTACCTGCCACGGCGGTTACATTGCTTCAGAAGAACTAATCAGAGTGTTAAAAGAACTTGGAGCAAGATTAGCAGAGCCCGGCGAGTTCACTAAACGTGCCTTTTTAAATGGGAAAATGGATTTGACGCAAGTGGAAGCCGTTGCCGATATTATTCATTCGATATCTGCTCCCGCCTGCCAAATATCAGCTCGTCAACTTTCCGGTGGCCTTTCTGAACAAATTCATTCTTTTAGGAAGCAGTTAATCAACATCTTGAGTTTACTTGAATTAGAACTTGATTTTGCTGAAGAGGAAATTGAATTTGTTGATAAATCCAAAATAATTGATTTAATTAAAAACGCACGTGAGTTTTGCAATAATTTAGCAAATTCATTCCGCTCTGCTCAAATACTTAGGAATGGCTTCTACGTTGCAATAAGCGGTTATCCTAATTCTGGCAAATCCACTCTTTTCAATACATTATTAAAGAAAAAACGCTCAATTGTAAGCGACATTCCGGGAACTACACGCGACTACATCGAAGACACTTTTTACATTAACCAAATTCCAGTAAAACTAATTGATACAGCCGGGCTGCGTTCTTCCGATGACTACGTTGAAATTGAAGGGATTAAAATGGCAGAATTAATTTTAAAGCAAGCTGATTTGAATCTGATTATTAACGATATAAGCATTAGTGTTAAAAATTCAAATAAACTTTATAACGAAATAAAAAATAAATTCCCAAATTCAGTTACAATTTTAATTCAAAATAAAATAGATAAAATCAGTTTTACTGATGATTTGAGAAAAGATGGAATTTGCTATATTTCAGCAAAACAAGGAATTGGAATTAAGGAATTAGTAAAAATGATTGAAAAAGAAGCAAACCGTTCGATTGTCCAAACCAATGAGTATTTGATTAATGAGCGACAAAGGGATTTGCTATTGAGAGCGTCTGATTCTTTAGCTCTGGCAGAAACAAGTGCAAAAGGCGATTTCCAAAATGAGATTATAGCCATTGATGTGAGAAATGCAATAAAACCACTTGGGGAACTTACAGGCGAAAACTGGAGCGAAGAAGTTTTAAATAATATTTTTTCAAATTTTTGTATCGGTAAATAATGAGGAAATATTAGCTCTTTAAAACTCCTTCCCAAGTGCAACTTGGGAAGGAGTAACAAAAAACTTATTTTGAATTTAACAATCAGGAAAGTCTTGAAAATAATGAGAAAATTAACACATTCGGAAATATTAGAATTACGTTTGTCTATTGACGAAGCTAAGGGAACGGAAAAGCACCCAGTAAGCATAATGCTTAGCAATATAAGAAGTTTATACAATGTAGGTTCAATTTTTAGGACAGCAGATTCAGCCCTTATTTCAGAACTGATTTTATGCGGTTTCACTCCTCACCCTCCGCGAAAGGAAATTGAAAAAACGGCTCTCGGTGCAGTTGATACAGTAAAATGGAGCTATTACGAAAATATTTTCGATGCAATAAAGGAGCAAAAGCAAAAAGGAATAAAAGTAATCGCAGTTGAAATTACTAACAACAGTCGTAGCTATACATCTTTTAAAGCAGAAGATTATCCTCTTTGTTTGGTAATGGGAAACGAATTAGTGGGATTAGACAATGAAGTATTGCTACGTTGCGATGATGCGATAGACATTCCAATGTATGGCGTAAAGCATTCATTAAACGTAAGTGTAGCAACTGGGGTCGTCGCTTTTGAAGCAGTGAAAATCTGGAAAGCTATAAATAGTTAGCCAGAACATTGCTAAGCATTTTTTTCCATGTATTATAATTATGTCCCCATTCTGGTCCCCAGATTTCGAGCTTGTTCTGTATTTGTTTGTCATTTAAAATATTAGACAAATGTTCGGAATTTTCGGGGTATTCATTTTCACCTCTTCCGGAAAGCAGATAAATATGTTTTTTGCTTTTCAAAAATGATAGCCAGTAATTATCTTTAAGCTCCGGCAAAAAATGAACAGGAGAATTATAATAGCAATTCACATCTTTTTCAAAATAATCTTTTGAAAAATGTCTGATATTAAAAGTGCCGCTCATAGCGACAGTTCCGAGAAAGATATCGGGACGTCTGAAAAAAGTGTTAGCTGCGTGGTAAGCACCGATAGCGGCACCAGCAGTAATAATCGGTACTTCGCAGCCACACTCGCCGAAGATGAACGGCAACACCTCTTCAATTACGTATTGATTGTATTTGTTGTGTGTTTTTGATTTTTCTTCGTTAGTCTTGTCTTTTGCGAGCCAGCTTTCATAGTTCAGCGAACCAATTGAAAACACTTTAAATCGCCCGCCTTCAATCAGTGGCTGTATTGCTTGTATTAAGCCGTTTTCTTCATTTTCTAAATATGAGTCAGTAGTTGAAGGAAAAAGTAAAACGGAAATGCCATAATGACCATACATAGCAAGTTCCATTTGCCTGTCTAACTTCTTACTGTCCCAGTAAATTATTTCCTTACGCAGCATATAGTATTTATTTTAAGATATTAACATTATTTAACAAAAATGGAATGTAATTTCCATTCAATTATAAAAGACGATTTTACATAAATAATTATTTTATTTGTTGGTTTTTAATCTAATTAGAAGAATAAAGCCAATTATAAAGAAAAGAATTAATGATAAAATTGCATACCGATACGAGCCGGACAGCTGAAGCGTTATACCAAAAATAAAAGGACCAAGCCAGCTTGTTCCGCGTTCGCTTATTTCATACATACTGAAATATTCTGCTTCTTTTCCTTTGGGAATTAAATTTGCAAACATAGAGCGGCTTAGTGCTTGAGTTCCACCCAAAACTACTGCTATTGTAATTGCCATAATGTAAAATTGAAACTCATTTTCTAAAAAGCCAAAAGCATAAATAAGAGCCATCGACCAAATCACCAAACTTATTAATATTGCATTCTTTGCTCCGATTGCTTTGGAAATATAATTAAAAAGCAATGCACCAAGAAAAGCAACAAACTGAACAATTAAAATTGCAGTAGTGAGAGTTGATATGTCGAGAGAAAGTTCTTCCTGTCCGAATTGCGATGAAAGAACAATGACTGCCTGCACTCCATCGTTATAAATCAAATATGCAATTAGGAAAAGTAAGGTCTGTGGATAATTCTTTGCATCTTTTAATGTATGGATAAACTGCCTGAAACCAAAAGTAAGGTAATTTTGTCCCTTTGGAATGCTTTGTGGAGCTAATTTGTCTTTAAGGAAAAGCATTGGAAATATTGTGAAAAATGCCCACCAAACTCCGGCTGAAAGCAGTGAAATCCTTATTGCATAACCAGTTGTTATACCAAGATTTTCCGCATTGGAAAATAAAATAAGATTAGCTGCAAGAAGCAAACCACCCCCAAGATAGCCAAAAGCCCAGCCAATAGAAGATATTTTGTCAGTTTCGTGTTTTTCTGAAATATCATTTAAAAAGGAATTGTAAACAACAACAGAGCAGCCAAAAGAAATATTAGCAATTATAAATAAAACTGCTCCGAGCAAATACCTTTCGCCTTCTAAAAAGAAAAGTCCAATCGTAGCGAAAGAGCCGAGATAAGCAAATAGCCCAAGCAAAAGTTTTTTTCGCTTAGTCCAGTCTGCAATAGCTCCAATTAATGGAAGAAATACAACCTGAAGCAGAACTGAAAAAGAAACAACAAAAGGAAAAAAAGATGCTTCATAAATCGGTATTCCAAATAAATTTATATACCCATTTATATCTGCTGCATTTTTAACTATGGTTGTTAAATAAGGACCAAGGAAAACAGTAATAACGGTTGTGTAAAAGCCGGAATTTGCCCAATCGTAAGCATACCAGGAAATTCTTTCGCGTCTTGTTGATTTCATTTTTGTTGATTCGTTGATTCGTTGATTCGTTGATTTGATTATTCATTAACTCAACTTTCCTAGTTGAAAAAATGAAGTAAATATAGAGTAGTAGTGCAA
>DAIOVK010000151.1:0-6793 GCA_036759045.1 Kapaibacterium sp. (SeqCode)
AATTTCTTTCACACAAAAATTTGATAAGAATTATGCCATCTCCATTTAAATAAAGGTCTTGCTTTATCAGGGGGGGCGAAATGACAAATAAACATATTTCTTATCTATTCCTGATAGAATAGAGTCGATGGAGTAACTGCATAAATCCAATAACCATCGCCGGGCAACATATCACCAATTGTATTGATTCCATATTCCGGATGATAAATTCCGCCAAGCTTGTTTTTAGCAAAGACAATATAATTATTAATACTGGCAAAAACCTGAGAAGCATTCATTGGAGTGATTTTAAAATATGGGATTAAATTCCACCCAATTTCCAATGACAATGGAGTTTGTGATGGAATAATCCTAATACCGGATACTGACAAATTGCATGATGAATTGGTATATACAAAATACGCTTCATTTATATTCCAATCGCCTATTTGATTTATTCCGAATTGAGGAGAAAAAACATCGCCATCTGCATTTTTAACTATGACTACATTATTCATACCAGCAAAAATATTTTCCATATCAGGATTATTTGGAATTACATTCAATGATACAAGGTTCCAGCCGGCAGTAAGAAGAATATTCATTGTTTGCAAATCACTTTCAGTTCTAAAGCTGAATTTTTTTGAATACCAGCTTGTTCCGTTATTATCATTAAATGCCTTAATTCTCCAGTAATAAATCTGGTTTTCTTCCAATTGTTCTTCACTTGTTAAAGTATAAGAATTAGTCGTGATATTTTCAATAGTTCTGTAAACAGTTCTAAAAAATTTATCAGTAGAAATTTCAAGTTTGTAGTCAGTGGCATTTGCAACTTGTCCCCATAAAAATGATGGCATTAAATTAATATTTATTGACTTATGAGCAGGAGCAATTAATTGGGGCCTTTCCAACTGAGGTAAAGAATAAGGAATAGCTATACCCAAAGCTGTAGCACCACCTTGCAGAACCCCGATTAAAGTTGCGGTGCCGGTTTCTGTATCTATTGCCCACCACCTTCTTTGATTCTCAGCAGGTTGGTTTATATCTCTAATATATGCAAATAATATATCATTTTCGCGGTCAAACTCCATGTCACTTGCATTATTTGAAGAAAAACCAACATTTCCAACAAAAGTACATTCTGCAGTTTGTTTGTTTATTTTATAAAGTTTATCGTAGTAAATACTAAAACCATATAAGTCTCCAAGGGCATCACAAGCTAAACTTAAAATAATGTATTGGTTAGTGCTTCCAATTAGTGTAGCTGTTCCAGTTGTTAAATCAATGGTATAAAGATTAGAAATGTAGTCGCTCGGTTGGGCATCAAGCATATACATTGTGTTGCTCGTTATGTCGTAAGACAAGCCGGTTCCGTTAATTACTCCTGTATTACCAATTAAAGTAGAATTTCCTGTAATTGGGTCAATACTATATAAATTGCAGGGCGTAGAGCTTTGGTAATCAATCCCATACCAAATACCATTTGCCCATGCGCCACCTACTAAATAGCTTCCAGAAAGAGTGTTTGGAATAGCAGTCATAACTTCAGGATTCCATTGGTCAAAAGAAACAAATCCAGCGGGCAAAGTTGGCAGCGGAACCATATTTTGAGCATAAACTGTTTGAGCTTTTGCTTCAAAATTCAAATTGAAAGCTAATAAAATAATTAGCATACAAAAGGAGATTGTAGAAATTTTTTTCATTATTCACTCCCAAAAAATATAAAATCATTATTTATCTAAATTTATCTTTATATTTAAGAATTATCATCATTTAATTTCTAACGAATTGGAATGTAATTAATTTCAGATGACTATTGGATATTTGTTATAAATATAAAAATATAACAACTTATGAATTCCTTACACTTCGTAGTTTTTTTCGCAATTAATAAAGTTCTAATATAAAAAAAACTTAATAAAATTGTATACCTATAACTCCCAAATAAATTTGAGAGTTATTCTAATAATTAGAGTAAGTCCAAAATTTATTATGGAGATTAAGAGCTAAATTATTCATATAATTAAAGAATTTCTGTTTTATGAGAATGTCAACAATTGGCTGTCGGCTGTCAGTTGTCGTCTATTAACAACTAGGAATTAACAATAATAATTAATAATTAATAATTAATAATTAATAATTAATTATTACTTTACAAATTGTCAATTTCTTCTTTATCTAATCCAGTTAATGCAATTATAGCTTCAATGGTCAAATTGGATTGTTTTGCTTTTAAAGCAATTTCTTTTGCTTTTTCATATTTTCCCTCTTCTTTGCCTATTTCTTTTCCCATTTCAATTCCCTCTTCTTTGCCTATTTCTCTGCCTTTTAAACTACCTTCAAGATTACCAAGAGTATAGGTAGATAAATACATACTTGCCTGGTAATGCAGTTCAAACTGGTAAGCATCGTAGATTTCACGTTCTTCTTTGTTTAATTTTAATATATCTAATTTCTTTTTAGCTTCTGTAAGTCCCTTTGCATGAAAATCATCTTTTATTTCTTCATTTTTTAGAAAAAAGACCCACTCATCTAAAGTATTTTTTGCTACATCATCAAAATTATTTACCTTGATGATATAATACTCTGGAAATATTGATGGTAAATCTTCTTTTTTAAATAACAACTTTTGATTGTTGCTCAACTGAAGATAATCTTTTTTATTTAATCCGACAAATTCTGTTCTTCCTTTGTAAAGATAATCTTCGCCTTGCCCCAAATCGAAATATACAATATTTACTGAAATAATTTTCTTTATTTCCTGATAAGATTGTCCTTCCAAAATATGGCCAACAACTAATTTTGAAGTGCTATAAAGCATCCTTTGCATAAAATCTATTTGCCTTTGGTTTTGTACTTCAATAATTATTAATTCTCCTTTTGTGTTTTCAACAAGAAGGTCAACACGGTTTTGTTTAGATAGTGCAATGTCTTTATTGGATTCACTTTCAAGGAGTTGCTTGATTATTATGTCTTCTTTTAGCAATTCAGAAAGAAAACCTTCCAAAATACCGAAGTTTGCTTTGCTTCTTAATATTTTTTTTACTGCCCAATCAAAGCTAATTAACTTTCTCATTGATTATCCTTAAAATAAATTCAATACTATTACTATAAACAAATATAATAAAAAATAATTGTTAATTGTTAATTATTAATTGTTTTTATCAAATACCTAATAACTTATTAACTCAATAATCAATAACCTAATAACTCAATAACCTAATAACCCAATAAACGAATAACTCAATAATCAATAACCTAATAACCCAATCAACAAATCAACGAATCAACGAATCAACAAATCAACAAATTATAAATTCAGGTTAAATAAGTAATTAAAACCTATTGAAAGTGAAACTACTCTTGGATTATATTTTTCAGCAACATTATAAGGTGTAGAAGGAGGTAGATAGCTAAGTAACGGGTCGTTTTTTGAATAATCTTTAAACACTCCGGTTAGCATATAAGATGCCTGAATAAATAAATTTAGTGTGCCAGTTTCATCAGCTACAACAGGCAGCCAGCCGGCAAGTCGGATTTCAGTAAGAGCATTTAGAATTTTAGTGTCAATTTCATTTCCTTCAATGTCGCCACTTAAAGGCAAACCAACCCCGAATCCGAGCAAAAAATTTGAAAAGTAAAAATCTGCTCCGAATTTTAGATAACCAAATTTTTCGGTAAATTCTTTGTCGTTAATTCCACTTTTTTGTAAAAAAGAATAGGTAGAATAGGACAAATCGCAGTGAAAAGCAAGGTTGGAAGTATCGCTGAGCCAATAGAAAGCAGATATTCCAATTTCTGGAATACCGTTAAATGCCAAGCCGTTTTTTCTTCCTTCTAAAGATGGCGCCCCATTAACACCAGCTTTCATTCCTAAGCTTGGACCGATTAAAAACCGATTAGCGTCCTGACAAAAAGCAAGTGAAGAAAAAATAATCGCTACAAAAAAGAATGTAATGAAACTTCTCATCTCTCATATTCTTTCGCAATATTTTCAATAAAACTTAAATATTTACCATTTGGAAAACTACGCCGGTAAAGTTCAACAAGATAAAGAACCTGAATGCTTTTCTTCATCTCAATTTGAACTTCAATATTACCAATAATTGCTTCTTCGTAAAACTTGGTGTCCTGATATTCGTTAATAACAACATCAAAGTAAATTGAGGAGGCAAGTGGACTGCTTAACTTTCGATACAGGACTGCAGTTTCATATTCTTTTTCAGCAAGTTTGTCGCGAAGTTCCTGAATTTTTTTATTAGCTAAAAAAGAAAGAGAATCGCCTGCATAAAAAGTTTGATATTCAGCAAAAGTCTGAATAGCTTTCATTGTATATTCCTGGTCTCTGTCGAATCGTGGAGAAATCTCGTAATAGCATAATCCGGTTTTAAACAAAGCTTCTTTATTATAAGGGCTTGATGGATAATTCTTCCTTAATAAAGTGTAATTAAAAGCAGAAAGAATAAACTCACCACGTTTAAAATTAATTTCAGCAAGATAATACTGGGCATCATCGGCGTAAGCACTTGCAGGATATTGCAATTTGATTAAATCAAAATAACGCTGCGATTCAATCCAGTCTTCTTTAGCAAAATAATCAGAAGCTATTCTGAAATATTCCTCTACTCCCATCATCTCTGGCCTGCTTTTTGATGAACAGGATATTATTAACAAACTTAAAAGAAAAATGTAACAATAAGTTTGTAATTTCAAATATTTTTTTATTTTTGTTCTTTTCATATTTGCAAATATATACTTTTATTTTTTTATAATGAAATAGAAAGTTTAATGAAAAAAATTGCATTATACGAAAATTCATCAAAGCCAGAAGCAAGACGTTGGGCGGAATATACTGCTCAAAAGCTAATTGCTTTAAATGCAGAATGTTACGCCAAGCAGGAATTGATAGACACTTTTCCGATTGACTTGGCTAACAAGATGAAACCCTGCCCAATTCCAAATTTCGAAAAATTTGTTGATGTGGTCATTTCTTTCGGTGGCGATGGGACAATGCTTACTATTTCTCGCATTCTTTTAAATGCTGATATTCCCGTTATGGGGGTTAATGTGGGAAAATTAGGTTTCCTTGCTGAATATTCTGTAGAATTCCTTGATGAAGCTTTAAGCGATTTGATTAGAGGTAATTATAGAATAGTTGACAGGGCTGTTTTAGAAACCGAAATTAATGGTGAAACTATTTACGCCCTTAATGATTTTGTAATCGAAAAGAAAAATTCTTCACGTATGATTACTATCGAAGCTTTTTCTAATCAGCATTGCATTGGACTTTACAGGGCAGATGGATTGATTGTTACAACCCCAACCGGCTCCACGGCTTATTCACTTTCCTGTGGTGGACCAATTCTTTCACCATCAACCCAGGTTATCTGTATAACTCCTATTTGTCCACACTCTTTAACTTTACGCCCTCTTGTTATTCCGGATACAACCGAACTTATTATTAAAGCAAATTCAAATTCCGGTGTAGTAAATTTTGTTGCAGACGGACAAACAGAAAGGCAGCTTAAAAATGGAGAGGAAGTTGTTATCAGACGTTCCAAGGAACTTTGTAAATTAATTAAACCATTAGACAGTTCTTACTTCGATTTATTAAGACAGAAACTTTTATGGGCTGCCGATGCTACTTCTTACAATTCAAAGTAGATTTTTAAACACATTATTTTTGCAAAATAAGACGCAAGTCATACTAACAGCAAGTTGTTCGTATGGCTAAATATTATTAAAGTCATAAATTCTCCTTCCCAAGTTGAACTTGGGAAGGAAATAAAAAAAAGTAGAGACAAGGCATGTCTTGTCTCTACAAAAATTAAAAAGCAGTTAGCCGACAGCAGTTAGCTGACAGCTAACTACTAATTCCCCGGATATGTCAAGACTGCTGGTGCATTCATGTAAATCCAGTATCCCTGACCGGGTTGCATATTACCAAGATTGTTTATGCCATAGCCCGGATGATAAATATTACCCATTCTGTCTTTAGCAAATAGCATACTTCCAGTAATGCCTTGAAGTGCATCTGGAGCAAGCATTTCGCTATTTCGCAGATAGGAAACAAGATTCCACCCTTGATTTAGATTTATTGGTGTTTCTAAGGGATTGACTTCTAAACCTATAATTTGAAGAATTGAAGGAGCTGTCATATACACCCAGTAGCCATGATTAATATTCCAATTCCCGATTGTATTTATTCCAAAAGCCGGGTCATATATATTACCAGCTTGATTTTTTACAAGTTTTAAATTATTTACTTCTGAAAAAATTTCAATAATATTTGTATTTTCTGGCATTACATTGCTTGAAATTAAGTTCCAGCCAGAATTTAATTCTATACTTAACACTTTATTTTTATCAAATTTTGCAAAATAACCGTCATAACTACCAATGTTGTTTAAAGATATATTATTATTAAAAGTTAAATTTTGAGAATTAAAATAACCTGTTAGATAGACTTTATCTAAATTGTCAATACTTATACTTGTTGCCCAACAATCATTACCAGTAATTCTTTCAACCCATTCAAAAATTCCAGTTGAATTATATTTTGCTAAAAAAACATTTCTTGTTCCTTCTCTAAATAAAATATTTTCATTATTAAATATTATACTATCTGAGGAATAATCTTTAGCTATATATATGTTTCCTCCCGAATCTGCGATAATTGGGAAATATTCAGTTCCTGTAATAGCATCAATTCCATTTGCGAATTGACAAATACCATTGTCATTGAATTTTGAGAAGAAAGAATCATAACCTCCATTTAAAGCTAAAGAAACACCATTATTAAACTCAAGAGTTG
>DAIOVK010000152.1:0-6751 GCA_036759045.1 Kapaibacterium sp. (SeqCode)
CCTATACCAACAAGAATATTATCTTTCAATACAGTCCCGTGAAGAGCAACTGAATGGGCTATAGAAACACCGTTACCAATTATTAGAGGAAAACGATGATTTGTTACGTGAAGCATCGAAACATCTTGAATGTTTGTCCTCTCCCCTATTCGTATGTAATTAACGTCTCCACGAATTACGCTATTGTACCAAACAGAAGAGTCCCGTCCTATTTCTACATCTCCGATTATTCTAACGCCATCGCAAAGCAAAACTGATTTATCTATTTTCGGATTTATATTTTTATAAGGTAATATTGTTATACTCATTTTTCTTTAAGACAATTAAACATTATACAAAATTACGAAAAAAAATTGAATTTTCAATATTTTGAATAATCAAATGAAAGAGAATACTAACCCACCTTGCGTATTCCACTCTTGAGATGTGCAATGAGGTGTTCCTGTTAGTTTATATCTCATTTTACTCAAAATACTAAGTAGTTGTTAAGAAAAAAGCCATAAGTTCAACAAGTTGATAGTATGACTTGTAAATATTTTAAAATCACAAATCCTCCTTCTCAAATTGAACTTGGAAAAGAGGAAAAGAAAAGATATTCCATATTTAACAGATATGGAATATCTATCTAACAATGGGTTGAGACCCTTGTTTAGAGTAAAAATCTACTATTGGACTAACATCAGTGATGATACGTTCTTTTATTTCCATACGATAACAACAAGTTGATGGTATGACTTTTTCTTCACCTTAGTAATGTTTCATTATGCTTTGCGAAAGTTTAACAGATTTTTTTCTACTCCACCACAAACAAGCCATTATAGGAAAAACTTAAAATAAAAATTGCTATACAGAACCAGCCAATCACTTTACGAGTAGTATTGAGTGGCTGCTCATCATATATCTCTGGATGTTTGAATTTGAACAAAAATCTTCCTAATAATGCCCAAAGTAGCCAGCCATTCCAGGACTGGAAAAACCAGGGGACAGCAGCTTTCATTTTAGATAAAACTGGTAATAGTAAATCCTGCAAAAATATATAAATGCTTGATGGGTCATCGTATTGGAGTATGTCGTAAAGCATTCCCAGAATAGAACCAACACTTAAAACAATTAAAATCCAAAAAAAGTAACGGGCAATTTTTTCCTGATGTTTTCCAAATAAAGCATAGCAGATATGTCCACCATCTAACTGCCCAATCGGAAGCAAATTAAGAGTCGTAACAAATAATCCAAACCATCCCACGTTCAGCAATGGATAATGGTAAATTTCATTCATTGGAGGCAGCCAGCCATCTGGATTTGTAAAAATTGAAGCGAAAGCAGAATAAAGCAATGTGTCGCCAAAATGCATTCCAGCTGATGGGATTACTCCATTTGCGAGCATTCTGTATTCTGGGTGTATCGTATAAATAAATTCTTTTGGTGGAAGAGTAGCAAAGCCAATCATTAAAAAAACTATGCAAACGATAAAACCAGCGATTGGCCCTGCTGCACCAATATCAAACAATGCACGTTTGGAAAGAATTGGAGTGCGGGTCTTTATTACAGCTCCAAATGTTCCGAAAGTCGGCATATAAAGTAGTGGTGGAAATGGTATAAAGTATGGTAGAGAAGCATCTACTTTATGAATTTTTGAAGCAAAATAATGTCCAAATTCGTGAGCTGCAAGAAAAAAAAGGATTAACGTTGCATAAGTTATGCCGTATTGAATATTTACTAAATTTGTATAGTCTTTATTTGCCCACATTGCCCCGGCAAGGGCAGTAGTGAAAAAAGAAATTGCAAATAACAATATATGTACGTAAAGTGGGCTTGGCTGTTTGAAAAATCTCATATTTTCATTTTCAAATTAAAAATGCAAAATTAACTTTTTTTTTTATATTTTTGTTAATTATGTTGAGTTTTTTCTGAAGAAATATGCTAAATATATTAACACCAAAAGAAATGTATGCTGTTGATAGCTATTCTATTAATCAGTACGGCATTCAAGCAGCAATTTTAATGGAAAATGCTGCCCGCTCATCTGCAATTTTTATAAATCAAATTATTTTGGAACATAACTTAAAAAACCCCAGAATTATAATTATTTGCGGAAGTGGAAATAATGGTGGAGATGGTTTTGCACTTGCACGCCACCTTTTTGAAAACTTTTCAATTAAATGCTTTTGGCTCGGCGATATTGATAAGATGAGCAATGAAACAAAGACGAATTTTCTCGCTGCGAAAAAGATTGGAATTGATTTAATAAATATTAAAGCAGAAGAAAATTTGAATAGTATTGATTTTAGCTGTGATGTGTTGATTGATTCTATGATTGGAGTTGGCGGCTCTGAAAATATTCGTGGAATTGCTCTTTCAATTTTACAAAAAATTAAAGGGATTTCGGCTTTAAAAATTACGATTGATGCTCCAACAGGACTTAATACCGAAACCGGATTAGCCAGTGAATTTTGTTTTCAAGCCGATTACACAATTACGATGTTTGCTATTAAAACTGGTATGCTTCTTAACGATGGAATGGAAGTTTGTGGAAAAATTAAAATTGCAAATCTCGGTTCTCCAACAAAGGTAATTAAGGATTACAGCAAAATTTCTATTTTAGAAAGAGAAGATTTAGCAAAAGTTTTACCAAAACGTAAAAAGAAAAGTTCTAAATTTGATTATGGTAGAGTATTAATAATTGCTGGTTCAAGGAAATTCCCAGGTGCTGCTGCTCTTACTGCAAATGCTGCTATTAAGTCCGGTGCCGGTCTGGTTGAGCTTTGCACAAATTACCTCCACTCAGCGGTTTTGCCAGAGGTTATTCCACATTTTCTTGATGAAAGCGAGTTTGGAAGTATTGATGACACAGGACATAATTTAGATTTAATATTAGAAAAGGCAGAAAAATCTAATGCTATTGCGATTGGTCCCGGCATTTCAGATAATCAATACGCATTGAATCTATGTAATCAGGTGCTTAAACACGTGAGTAAGGAAATACCAATAGTTATTGATGCAGATGCTTTAAGAATAATTAACAAAGATACAATATTGAGGAAAAATATAATTTTGACACCACATTGTGGTGAGTTTTCAAGAATAACTGGAATAGAAAGAAAAGAAGTTGAGATTTATGCTCACAATTTTGCAAAAGAATGGGCTGAAAAATTTGACTGCATAGTGCATTTAAAGAATGTGCCTTCAATAACAAGCGATGGATATTCATCATACTGGAATATATTCGGAAATTCTGGAATGGCAACTGGTGGCAGCGGAGACGTTTTAACCGGGATTGTCGTTTCACTTTTATCACAAGGATTGGAACCACTTCTAGCTACTGCAGCGGCGTCTTTCATTCATTCGCAAGCCGGAGATAAATATGCAGAAAAGTATAGTGAAAGAACGCTAACTGCTTCTGGACTGATTGAGATGATTAGATGTTGAGATAGTTTAGAAAGATTAGAAAGTTTAGAAAGTTTAGTATTATTATTTCAGTCAAATGATGACTGGCAGTAATCATAAGACTGAAGCACGCTTCCATTACGAAACTTAGCCCAACTTGAAAACTTATGTTCGTAAGTGCTTGTTGTAACGTTTACTTTTGAAGATATGAACTTTTTAGTCATCGGATGACTGCCAGTCATACGATGACTTTCGCTTTCATATTTATCATTATAATTATATATAATACATATATTTATGTGCTAAAAAAGCAAAAGTGGTTCATTAGGAGCACAGCGAAGAATCTCACAAGTCATAGTTTCCATTACATTTGAGATTCCTCGCTGCATAAGGAATGAAATATAATATTGAACTATTTGTTAGTGGTTTGATATTATCCTATTAGCTATACGATTATTCTACTTATTTTATTCTTCGAAAATCCAGTCCTTCTGCCTTTTCAAACGTTTATCTAAATTATATTTTTTAAAGAGTTCTATTGTTTCTGTTTCTGAATATCTTTTATAATTAAAATCCTTGTAATTAGCTAATTTCAAAGTCATTACTGTAACGATAGCAGAAGCATCAGCAAGAATACGCGTATCTACTTTATCGAAAGTATCTCCAAAGTCGTGATAATAATGATACATATCTTTTTCTAAGAAGCAACTGAAAGTAAAAGAAGGTATTCCTTTGAGCATAAATGGTGTGTGGTCGCTATTTACCCAAGGATTTGTAGTAATGCCGTCTTTGAAGGAAAAACCTTTCAAATTATCTTTCAAATTCTCAAAAAAAGGAATAAATTCTTCATATCCCATTGTATTAAACCCGGTAGGAGTTCCGGGCATATCCAAATTAATCATTGCTATAGTTTCTTCAGAATGTTTTTCTGCATATTCTTTTGAGCCAAAAAGTCCAAGTTCTTCTGCATTAAACCACACTAATTCAATAGTATAATAGTTTTTTGGAGAATATCGGTTAATCAGCCGGGCTATATCAAAGAGGATTGCTGTTCCGTGTCCGTTATCAACTGCACCCTGACTTACATCCCATGAATCAAAGTGGGCGCCGACTACAATTTTTTTTGGAGAAATACCCGGAAAAGAGACAATTATGTTAGAAGTCTCAGTTTTAAAACATTGAGAATTAACCTGAATTTTCATCTTAACAGGTATTTCTTTTTTTAGTAAACGTTTTAGTGAGTTACCCTCTTCATAAGTAATTGAAAAAGCTGGTATTTTAGCTTCTTCGCCACTAAAATTAGATGTTCCACAAAGATTCAGTCCACCATTTTTAGTATTGATAAATAGTACAGCTTTAGCTCCGGAATTTGTCGCTCTTTCAACAACTTCACATCTAAACTGTTGCTCTGCTCCTTTGGGAGTTTCAAGTGTTACTAAACAAATTTTATCTTTTGAATCTATACTTTTAAAATCTTCGTCAGTTCCACAATTTAGAAAAACTAGTTCAGAAGTGAATTCAGATGTTTTTGGTGCATAACCTAGTGCATATACACGTAATCTTTTCTTAATCGGAGTAATAACTTCTACATTATCATCAGCTCTTTTCCAACTGTTCATTGAGAATTGTTCTAATTTTGAACTGATACCAATTTTATTAAGTTCTTCAGTTAAAATTGAAATTCCTTTCTCATTTTCAGGAGAACCAGCTAATCTTCCACCGGCTTCATCGCATAATCGCTGTAAAAAACCGTAAGCTTGGCTTTCTGTATATGCAGAGCCAATTATTTGATTAATATTTTCATGAACCTGTGAAAATAAATTAATAGTTGATAAAAAAATTATTGTTAAAAAAATTTTTATAAAACAATAAAAAGTAGTAAAAGGTTTTTGTAAAAAAGATGTTTTCATTTGTATTAGGAAGAGGATAATTTAATAGGTAAATTTGTTTTTTAGAATGCGAAAATGAAGCGGAATATGTCTTGCCAGTGAGTAAAAGCAATTACTCTATAGCCAAGAATTGTACCGAAACCAATTAAGGTAAAACCAGCGAACTTCCTGATTTTTAAAATTATATTATCATTTAATCTATGTTTAATTTTTGCTAGCACTTTCACCAAAAGATAAATCCAACTGAAATTTCCTGCACCAAAGCCAATTGCAAACATAACGCTGCTTATAGCAGTAAGTTCAATCAACTGGTATTTTTGGACTGTTAAAGTTACAAAAGAAAGAGAAGAAAAGAAAGTCGGATTTGCTATGTTAGTGAAAGCAACAGCAGCACCAAGGAAAAAAGGACCTTTACTCATAATTCTCTTTAAAAAATTCAATCCTTTTAAATGGTAACTGTTTGTGTCTAAGTCGATATTTTGTTTTTTGGGTTTCAGCTGCATTAAGCCGAAAAGCATAATGATTGCAATTACAAGTATTTGAAAAATCAGGAATAACAAAGGATTATATGTAGTAATATCTGAAAATAATCGGACAACAAAACTTGTTGCAAAAACAGTAATTAAACCAAAGAAAACATCAATAACAGAAGTCCCCAGAGCAATCATTTGTCCATGCTTAACTCCTTTGTCCAAAGTAAGTTTCATAGCTGTAACAGCGACAGGTCCAGGTGGTATTGCAAGGATAAATCCTAATATGAAACCAACTATTAGTGATTCAATCATTGTATTTTCTTTAAAGTTATACTAAACATAACAATTAAAAATCTTTCATAAAATAGTGTTAAAAATATTACACAATATACAAAATTGTTAATAATTATCAAAATTAATTCTTTTTTCTTAATTTTGTAGGATAATTTAAAATTTTTTTGGAAAGAATTATGTTTCTTATTCATGAAGTTGGGATGCGTGATGGTTTGCAGATGGAAAAGCAAACCGTCCCTTTCGATATAAAAGTCAAATGGGTCGAAAAAATGCTTGAAAGCAATGTTGATATAATTCAACTCGGTTCTTTCGTCCATAAAGAAAAAATGCCTCAAATGGCAGATTCAGACGAATTATTTAATTATTTTAATAAAAAAAAGCATAACACTATATTTTCAGGTCTTGCTTTAAATGAAAAAGGAATGGAGCGTGCTTTGGCTTGTGGTGTAGATTTGCTCTGCCTTGGAGTTTCAGCAAGCGAAACTCATAGCAAAAAAAATACAGGTATGAGCGTTGAAGAAGCTACAAACCGCATAATAAATATTGCTAAAGAATCAATGAATGCTGGAGTTAAGGTTCAAACTTCTGTTCAGTCTGCTCTTGGTTGCGGTTTTGAAGGAACAATTCCTGAAGAACGAGTACTTGAAATAATAAAGAAATATCTTGAAGCTGGTATAAGGAAAATCAGTTTAGCTGATACTGCCGGATACG
>DAIOVK010000153.1:0-6746 GCA_036759045.1 Kapaibacterium sp. (SeqCode)
ATAACAAGGAGAAAAAGCTAGATATTATTAATACTGATTATAACAAGGGGAAAAAGCCATGATAAATTTAAAGAATATATTGCTTTTAGTATTTGTTGTTATTTTAATTGCTGGTTGTTCCGTATCTATTGTAAATAAAGAAAAGTTATTTATAAAAAAAGGAATATCAACTGCTGAGTTTAAAAAGATTTATGAAGAGCATACCAAAAAGACAATACTTGAAATTAAAGGTGAAGATGTCTATGATATAAGTTTAAATCAGGACAACAGCAACAAATATACAGTAATTTTAAAGCAAAAAGAAAAAACTTGGTTTTTCCTTTTTAGGTTGTTTGAGCCGAGAAAATTTGAATACATGTATGCATTTAAAAATGACTCCTTGCTTTTTTGGGGAAATACAGTAGAGTTTGCACGTCATCAATCACCAATTATAAACGAAATTGCCAAGAGAACAATTGAAAAATTTAATGATTATTTAGCAGACTAATGCCAAACCTGTAAAAACCAGAACAAAATAAGCAAGCCATACGAGCAACAAGTTGCTCGTATGGCTTTATTTTTTAATAGCTAAAAATCCTCAAGAGAAAAAATGTAGGAAACAGGCATGCCTGTTTCCCTACATTTAAATATAAAAGTCAAACGTTAAACAAATTAATAGTATGGCTATTATGCTAATTTGTTTTTATTTTTCCGATTTTATTATCATTTAGAACCTCCTGATAAAAGAAGACTTTTATTTAAATGTAGATGAAATATAAAATAAGTCATTCTGACGGATGTCAGAATCAATCTTTATAATCAACCCACGGGTTAACCCGTGGGTTGATTTACATTTTTCAAGTCATTAGTCACTGGTATTTTTACTAATAACTAATAACCAAAAAGTAAGATGGATTCTGGCATACGCCAGAATGACAAGCAAAGATGTCATTGGCAACGAAGGGTGGAATCTCAAATGTTTTGTTAGCAATGACTTGTGAGATTCCTCGCTGCGCTCGGAATGAACCACTTCAGTTTTTATAATTTGTAATTGTATATATAACAAATATTTCTAGCGTAATATCAACCATCGGGTTAACCCGATGGTTGATAGCTCTTAACAAGGGGTTGCAACCCCTTGTTAAGATTTAGAAAGCATCAAATCGTTCATTTTCATAAAAGTAAATGTCTACGTATATATTCGCCTCGGAATGACAGAATACATTAAACTTGTTGTTGTCGGTTTAATATTGCTTACTTACTTTCCAGAAAGCATTTCAATTTGCTGTAGTTATCTTCAGTTATTTTATTCAAATAAAAAAGCATTTCTAAACCGGAAATACATAGTGCCTTATAGCTTTCTAACAAATGAACATTTGGTTTTAATTGTTCAATATGGCCGGCAATAGTTTTTAAATCTGCTCTTATTAGAGGTCCAGTCATTGGGAGTAAATTATCATCGCTATCATCTATGCAATTTTCTATTGTAGTATAAACTATTTTTTTTAAAATACTAGGGTCAATATTTTCAAATTCTTTTAGCATTTGCTTCGAAAGTGTTATAGTTGAAGCCAGTAAATTTGAAGCAACAACAGCAGAGCAGTGGTAAAGTGGCTTCTTTTCCAACTCTTCTTCGCTTAATTGAAATGGTTTGCCACCCAAAAGCAAAATCAATTCTGCTAATTCATCGAAATTTTCAGTTTCAATGAGCCATGGAACATCTTTAAACAGATTTTCATTGTATTTGAAAAAAGTCTGGTAGGGGTGAGCAGATGCAACAAAAGCACCATATTCAGCACAGCTTTTCAATACGTCTAATCTTTCTTTACCAGAACAATGTATTATATATTTATTTTTTAATTTATCTTTAAAAAGCTGGGAAATATCATTTGCAACTTCTTCTATAGCGGAATCCGGTATTGCCAAAATTACACAATCAATAATATTTATATCTAATTCCCTTAAAGAATGTATAATTTTATTTTCAGGTAATTTTTCTGCAATACTTTTTCTTTTATCATAAGAACGAATAAGTATAGAATTTAAAAGATTGTATTTATTCAGTTCAATTGCAAGGGAAGCGCCAAGTTTTCCTGCACCAATTAAAGAAATGTTATGAAGCATATATTTTTTAAATAAATATTTAGAAAATAGTAAAAATTTTTCTTAAATTAGAAAAATTATTGTTTAAAAAAAAATTGAAAAATTATGAAAAACTTATTCACACTGAAAAACCTGAATTTCTTATTTGCAATTACTATTGCAGTAGTTCTAATTAGCTGTTCCGATAGCAATGACCCAGCTGAAGACCCGAATGAAATAAAAATTGGCGTTTTGCTTTGTAAAACTGGCACCGGCGCATCCAATGCCGAAGAAACAGAAGCAGCAATAAATATTGCTTTAAACGAAATAAACTTATATTTTCAGAATACAAGTTCAAAATTAAAATTCAAATTAGTAATTGAAGATACAAAAACAGACACTAACGTTTGTTTAGAAAAACTAAAATCATTTAAAGAAAAGAAAATAAAATTTGTGGTTGGTCCTTATACAAGTGCAGAACTTGCTGCGATAAAGGATTATGCTAATCAAAATGAAATGCTTTTGCTTTCTCATTCTGCTGTTGCTATTTCTCTTGCTATTCCAAACGACAATGTTTACAGAATGGCGCCCTGCGATTCTCTTCAGGCAAAAGCCATTACAAAAATGCTTAACTTCTCTGGAATTACTGCATTAGTTTCATTAATTAGAAACGATTTATGGGGAAAAGAACTTAATGCTGCTACTCAGAGTTTATTTATTCAGCAGGGCGGCAGAGCAAATTCCACTGTTTCTTTTGGACCAAACAATACTTATGGATTTGAAGATATAGTTTCATTAGTTGATGGAGATGTTAGGGGTTTAAAACAAAATTATAATTATAATGATTTGGATATCGGCTGTTACTTTTTGAGTATGGACGAGGGAGTAAAATACTTAAGATTAGTAAAAAATTATAACGATTTGAAGCAGGTTCGCTGGTTTGGTGGCTCTGCCTTTGCAATGAATAAACAAGTATTGCAAGATACTGACGCTGCAGAATTTTGCTATCATAGTCAATTGACTTGCCCAATTTTTGCTCTTGACCCAAATGCAGAAAATCGCTGGAGTGCAATAAAAAATTTGATTAAATCCAGAATAGGAAGAGAACCCTCTGCTTATGCAATAAATGCTTATGATGCCTTGTGGCTATATGCTTTAGCTTACGGTGAAGCAGGTAAAGATGCGGAATTTGCTGCATTAAAACAGGCATTTTTAACAAAATCCAATAATTATGACGGCGCTTCCGGGAAAGTAAAGTTCGATGCAAACGGGGACAGAACAAATGTAAATTATGATTTTTGGGGAGTTGAAAAAAATGAAAGCATATATTTTTGGGAAAAGCGAGCTGAATACAATACTTCAACAGATGAATTATTAATTTTAAAATAGAAAATGGAATTTTTTCAAAAAAATAAAGCTTTATTTAATTCTGCAATTTTAAGTAGCATTTATAATTTATCTTCTCTTGGAATTGCAATATTTAAATTAAATGGAATAATTATTGAGACTAACCAGGCATTGCAATCAATGCTTGGTTACTCAAATGAAGAAATCATTATCATAGGATTAGAACGAATTTCATTAAAAGAAGAATTAAAAAAGGAAATAATTATATTTAATAAACTACTTAATAGTGAAATAGAAAATTACAAAATTGAAAAGAGTTTTATATGCAAAGACAAATCAATAAAATATGCTGAAGTTACCATAACATTAATAAAAGATGAACAGGAAAAGCCACAGTATGTCCTTGGTTTGATTAATGATATAACAGAAAAAAAATTAGTTGAGCAGGAATTATTAAAAAATGAATCGAAATACAGAGTAATTTTCGAAGAATCGCCTGTATCTATTATAGAGCTTGACCTATCCGATGTAAAAGCATATTTGAGTGAATTGAAAAGGAACTCAGTAAATGATATTCGGGTTTACTTAAATTCCAATCCTTACGAAATTTTAAGATGCGTAACAAAAATCAAAGTATTGTCAATTAATAAAGCTGGTTTGCGACTTTACAAAGTGCCAGATTTAGAGCAATATCAAAAGTATCATCATAAGTTTTATACTAATGAAACATTTGACGGATTTAAAAAAGCAATTTTTGCATTTTTAAATGAAATAAATTCATCTTATTGTGAACATTCATTAATGAGTTTGAATGGAAAAGTCCATTACGCATCAAGGAATTATTTAATACCGGAGAATAATTTAATTGATTGGAGCCGTTGTTTTGTTACTGAAATTGTTATAAGCGATAGAATTCGTGCTGAAATGGAATTGAAAGAAAAGCTAGAGTTTATCCAGAGTATCTTGAATGCAATTCCAAGTTTTATTTACGTATATGATTTATTTGAAGAAAAAATAGTATTTCTTAACAATTCAATAACAAATATAACTGGCTATAGCCCTGAAGAAGTATTTCAGTTAAGCAAAAATATATCATCACTAATACATCCTGAAGATAGGCATTTAGCAAATTTTTCAGACCTTTTAGACAATACAAAATCTTGCATGGAAGTGGTAGTAAGGTTTAAACACAAATCTGGCAATTGGCTCTGGGTGCTCGACAGAGCTTTCGTTTTTAAAGAAAATCTGGCAGGAAAGCCGTGGCAGATTATTGGTTCAGTCTTCGACATTACTCCACGTGTTCTTGCCGAGCAAAAACTCAAGGAATCAGAGCAGAAATTAAAAGAACTAAATACTTCAAAAGATTTATTCTTTTCGATTATCACTCACGATATTAGAAATCCAATTTCCATTTTTTTAAACATAGCAGAATTACTTGTGAATAGTTCACAATCTATGAGCGATGAAGAAAAAATGTATTTTATAAATGAACTTTATAATTCTGCCAAAAATCTTAATAGTTTATTAAGCAATTTATTGACCTGGTCGCGGCTTCAAAGGGGAAAAATTGAGTTAATCCAATCTAAAGAAGATATTTTCGATATTAGTAGATATGTTATTTCTTTAATTGAACAGTATGCAAACAATAAAGGTGTTAAAATAATTAGCAATCTTTCACAAAATACTTTTATTTATGCAGATGCTAATATGGTTTCAGGAATTTTTAGAAATCTAATAAATAATGCAATTAAATTTTCTCATAAAGGAAGTGAAATTATTATTGATGCAGTTGATAGAAAAACTTATATAGAAATATCTGTTCAGGATTTTGGAATAGGTATAAAAGAAGAGGATATTGGAAAACTATTTAAAATAGATAGTCAGTTTACTACATTAGGCACTAATAAAGAAAAAGGCACTGGATTAGGGCTAATATTATGCAAAGATTTTGTTGAAATGAATTCAGGAAAAATTTGGGTAGAAAGCATTGAAAACTCTGGTTCTACATTTTTCTTTACTCTTCCTAAATATTTAGAATGATTTTTCTTGTTTTTTTCTTAAATATTTGTTAATATTGTAACTTTTAAAGTTTGAAATTTATAAAAATATATAAATATAAAAATTGAGGATAAAATGTCAAAAAGATGCCAATTAACAGGAGTTACAATCCTTTCAGGAAATACTGTTTCTCACGCAAACAACAGAGTACGCAGAAGATTTTTACCAAATTTACAAACTAAAAGAATTTGGATTCCAGAAGAAAAAAGATGGATTAGAATTAAAGCAACTGCCAAAGCTCTTAAAACCTTAGATAAAAAGGGCTTGAATGCAATGCTTAAAGATATGAAATAAAGAGTTTAACTTAAAAATTTTATTATATAAGAAACAAGTCATACTATCAACAAGTTGATAGCATGACATAGAGGTCATCGGCAACCCCATAATAAAAGAGGTGATTTATTTAAATCAAGATGACTTAACGAAAAGTGTCATTCTGACGAATGTCAGAATCCATCTTATTATTGGTCGCTATTCAATAATAGCTATTTAACTGAAGCATTTGGGCTTGCCCAAATGTTACAAGTGAGCAAGCTCACTTGCTTTCCCAAGATAGATTCTGGCATACGCCAGAATGACAAGAAAAGATATATTGGTAAACGAAGTGAATAATCTCACAAGTAATTAGAATAAAGATGTCCTACATCTCAAATATGTAGGACATCTGACTTTAAAACTTTCTTAAAGATTATGTTGTAAGCCATTTAAATAAAAATCAATATGAAAAAATTACTTCAAAATGATTATTTAAACCTTTTAGTTAGACTGATTTTAAGTGGGGTTTTCATTTTCTTTGCAATTGGAAAAATTGCAGACCCTTGGCTGTTTGCTAAAGAAATCAATAACTACCAGATAATGCCGGAATTCACAATTTCTTTTATGGCATTAGTTCTTCCCTGGCTTGAATTGTTCTGTGGTTTTTTGATACTTGCAGGAATAAAAGTGAAATCAAGTGCTTTTATTTGTAGTGGTTTGCTAGTTGTTTTTATTATAGCAATTTTTATTGCAATGAGTAAAGGGCTTAATATTAATTGCGGATGTTCCACACAAACATATCAGGAAGTTGGCTGGGCTAAAATTTTTGAAGATATTCTTTTGCTGATCGGATTTATTTATTTATTTTTCTTTCCAAATTCTAAACTAAATTTAATCAGAGTACCCGAACTGAAAATGTAGTTATTATGCAGTTAATCAATCTTTTTAAAGGATTTATTGCACCAAAGCACTGCTTAATATGCAATAAATTTATTGAAGATGAAGTATCTCTCCGTTTTGAATAT